>JBEBGB010001315.1:0-1068 GCA_040081675.1 Vicinamibacterales bacterium | reverse complement strand
GATTCCCCCGAGACCGGACATGCTCGGCTACGCGATCGAACGCGCCGAGCTCGACACCAATGGCAGCGAAGTCGAGCGTTACTGGATGCGGGGCATCAAACGCTTCAAGAACAAAGACAAGGGACTCCCGCCGGGCACGCCGGTGTCCACAGCCGAGCACCCGGTGCAGAGCTTCCTGTGGGCGGACTACACCGCCAAGGCGGGCACGCGATACCTCTATCGCATCGTTCCCGTGTTTGGCGGCGTCAAGAGCCCGAAGTTCGATGAGGCGGCGGCAGTCACGCTCGACGTGACCGCCGAGTCCGAGGACGATGCTCGGGGCGCTGCGACCAGACACGACGTGTTCTTCAATCGTGGCGTCATTGGCTCGCAGGCCTACGCCCGCGAGTTCGGCAATCGCGCTCCGGACCCCGAGAATCCGCGCTCGACTGAAATGAAGTGGCTGTCTCGCGGCCTGTTCGAGGCGCTGATCGAGTTCATCGGTCTCGCCGGCGACGGCATGTCGCTCCGCGCGGCCTTCTACGAGTTCCACTATCAACCGGTTGCCAACGCGCTTGCCAAGGCTATCGAAGCCGGCGCGGATGTGAAGATCGTCTACGACGCCGAGAGCACGTACAAAGAAGGGAACGAGGCAACCATTCGCGCGGCGCGGCTGGACGAGTACGACGCGGTCATTCCGCGCAGTGTCAGCGAGGGCATCCGGCACAACAAGTTCATCGTCCTCCTCGAGGGCGGCACGCCGCGCGCGGTCTGGACCGGCTCCACCAACATCTCGGCTGGCGGGATCTTCGGTCACTCCAACGTGGGCCACGTCGTCTGGAACGACGATCTCGCACGGGCGTACTTGGAGTACTGGGAACGGCTGGCCAGGAACCTGACGCCGACGAAACTGCGCGGGCCGAACGCCGCCGCCACGCCGACGCCTGCGGGTAGACCGGCCCAGGGCTCTGTCTTACCAATTTTTTCGGCGCGCGACGACAAGACCAGCAACCAGACGCTCGAGTGGTATGCCGCGCGATACGCCGAGGCGAAGGAGGTATCGTGCATGACCTTTGCCTTCAACATCGA
>JBEBGB010001314.1:0-1069 GCA_040081675.1 Vicinamibacterales bacterium | reverse complement strand
GAACGTCTACGGCCAGCGCGGTGGACACAACATCTATCTGATTGACGGTGTAAAGGTCACCGACGAGTACTTCAACAACCTGGTGATCAGTCCCTCCGTTGACGCGATTCAGGAGTTCAAGATCTCGAAGACGCAGTATCCGGCAGAGTTTGGCGGCAAGGCGTCGGCGCTCATCAACGTGGTCACCAAGTCGGGCAGCAACCAGTTCAGCGGCTCCGCGTTCGAGTTCGGACGGAACGAGAAGTTCGACGCGCACAACTTCTTCGATGATCGCCAGAAGCCGGTGCCGCCGCTGCGCCAGAATCAGTTCGGCGTCACCCTGGGTGGTCCGCTGGTCGAGAACCGCACCTTCTTTTTCGGCAGCTATGAGGGTGCCCGCATCCGTCGCGCGCAGACGCAAACCTTCTCGGTGCCGAGCGCAGCGCTTCGCGCGGGCGACTTCACCGGAGTGGCGGCGTTGTGCGATCCGCTCACGCGCACGTCCGCAGGCATCTGTACGCCATTTGCGGACAACCGCATCCCGGTCAATCGGATCAGCCCGGTCGCGACAGCGCTGCTCGCCTCGATCCCGACGCCCACCAGCGGAGGACTCGTCCAGAACCTGCTCGGCGTCGAAGACCTGCGAAACTCGATGAATCAGTTCAGCATGAAACTCGACCACCAGTTGTCGTCGCGCGATCAGCTGTTCGGACGCGTCTCGACGTTTCGCGTCAATGAAGAACAACCTTTCGGAACCAGCTCGCTGAATGAGGCGTTGGTACCAGGATTCGGTCGAACGGTGACGACGAAAAGTGAGAACGTGGCGCTCGGACATACGCACACGTTCGGCAACCGCTGGTTGAATGAGATCAGGTTCGGCTATCTCGGGGCTCGCGGCGGGCAGGTCAGCCCCAACGCGGGCGTCACCTTCGCGCCCACGACGGGGCTCCAGGGCGTCACCACCGACGTCAGGGACATGGGATACCCGCAGGTCTCGTTTGGTGGACAGTTCAGCGCCATCGGAGATCCGACGTCGTTCGTCTCGCGAAACAACAAGAGCTTCGAGCTGTACGACAACGTGATGCTGCCC
>JBEBGB010000439.1:0-4506 GCA_040081675.1 Vicinamibacterales bacterium | reverse complement strand
GCGACTGGCCGACGCGCGACGGTTTCATGGCATTCGCTTCGCGATCTACCTGACGCTGTTCGTCGCGTCGGGCATCCTGTTCTTTGTGCCCGGGCCAAACATCGTGGCCTACTACATTGGATTCCAGGCGTTCGGACACATGCAGTCGTGGCGCGGCGCGAAGCAGGCAACGTCGACACTGCAGTGGACCTTGTCGCCGAGCCAGGAACTGGCCGAACTGGACCTGCTGAAAGGGAGGCCTCACGCCGATCGCGCGACACAGGTCGAGGCGATCGCCGCACGACTCGGATTGCCTCGGCTTCCGGCCTTCTTCGAGCGCGCTGTCGCGTAAATCCCGCGTGCTATACTCGGCCGGATCCCGTTGAAGCTCAAAGAATTAGCCGAACATCTGCGCGGACGCCTGCACGGCGACGGCGACCTCGAGATCAGCCGCGTCAACGGCATCGAACAGGCCGGACCCGGTGAGCTCTCCTTCATCGCCAACCCGAAATACCACGAGTTCCTCGGCACCACTCGCGCGTCGGCCGTCTTGGTTGCCCCCGGCACCGCGTCTCAGGCAACTGGTGCCGCGCTCATCGAGTGTGAGCATCCCTATCTGGCCTTCGCGCAGGCCCTCGGACTGTTGCTCGAGGCGACGCTTCCGCAGCCAGGCATCGACGCGACGAGCGTCGTCGCCGCGGACGCAGTGCTTGGCGAGCAGGTGTCGATTGGGGCGCTGGTCGTCATTGGCGCTGCCGCGCGGCTCGGGGCAAGGACCGTCGTGTTTCCGGGCAGCGTGATCGGTCCGGGCGCAGTCATTGGCGACGACTGTGTGATTCACGCACGAGTCTCGATTCGCGAGCGCGTGCGGCTCGGAAACCGTGTCGTCGTCCAGGACGGTGCGGTGCTCGGCAGTGATGGCTTCGGGTTTGTAAAGCAGGCTGACGGCACTCACCTGAAGATCCCGCAGCACGCGGACGTCGTCATCGAAGACGACGTAGAGATTGGCGCCAACACGGCGATCGATCGGCCGGCCGTTGGCGAGACTCGCATCCGCGCAGGCACGAAGATCGACAATCTGGTGCAGGTGGCGCACGGGGTGCGCGTGGGCGAGCGGGTGTTGTTCGCATCACAGGTTGGCATCGCCGGCAGCACCATCGTCGAGGACGATGTCGTGCTCGCGGGACAAGTCGGCGTAGCGGGCCACCTGACCATTGGCAAAGGCGTGATCGCGACCGCCCAGACCGGCATCCCGAATTCCGTCGATGCGGGCACCATGGTGTCCGGGTATCCAGCCATTCCCAATCGTGACTGGCTCAAGTCGTCCGCGGTGTTTCGTAAACTGCCCGCGCTGAAGAAACGCGTTGTCGAACTCGAGCAGCGCATCGCGGAGCTCGAGGAGAAGCTAGTTGTTCCAGGGGACTAGCCGCATGTCGTTCGCCGTCCGAAGACTAGTTCAGCTCGCGTTCCTCGCATCCTGCGTCGTGGTCGCCGCTGCCAAGCCGGTTTTCGCCCAGGGGCCGCAGCCCCTGGCGCAAGCTCCGGTGTCCGCAGACTTCATGACGCGCTTCGACTGGCGGATGTCGGCGGCTCTCCTGCAGCATCCCGATCCCAGGTTCACCTGGGACACGCATTGGGCGGGCGACTTCGATCTCTTCAGCTATCCGAAGGGGCGCGCGACATTCCTGGCCGACTACCAGGCGCTGCTTGGCAGTGAGTTTCGACCGTTCGATCCCTACCAGAGCAACTACCTGCTCGAGGCATCCGGTTCGTACTTCGTGGGCAAGACCGAGATCGCGGCGGTGCTCAGCCACATTTCCCGCCATCTCGGCGATCGTCCAAAACGGGTCGCCGTTGCCGAGAACTCGCTCGGACCGCGCTTCCTGCGACACATCGGCGACGATGCCCGCTCGCTCGACGTGCGAGTCGATCTTCGCAAGGTCATTGCGCGTGCCTACGACGACTACTCGTGGATCGAGGAATTGGATCTGACGGTTCGTCGGCGCATCAGTCCACGCAACAGCCTGTATGCCCGCGGCTACGGCGAGCTGATTCAAGTGGAGCAATCCATCGCAAACCGCGGCAATCAACGCGGCGGCAAGATCGAGGCGGGACTCAAAGTGCAGGGCAGCAGCGGTGCGATGGAGTTCTTCGCGGGCGGAGAGCAGATGATTGACGCCGACCCGCTCGACCGCCTGCCTCGTCGCTGGGGCTACATCGGCTTCCGCCTGCTGGGACGCTAGCGAAGCGCCACCCCAAATCGTCGATCGTTGCCGCGGGAGACAGCGGGTAGAATCCTCCTATGACTAGCGAGGCCGTGGCTCAGCTCATCGAGCATCTTCCGGGTGCGGCCTCGCTAGTCAACCCTATTGCGTTTGCCCGGCTTCGCCGGGCGGTCGTCTTGACCGGAGCGAGAACTTGACTCATTCGCAAGAACTTCGGCCAGTCAAGACTCCTGGCAGTCCGATTCGCGCCGTCCTCGTCTTGACGCTGCTTGCTGCCATAGGACTGCCTGTGCGTGCCGCAGTTCCACCGCCGAAACTTCAGTACGACATCTCGACGTTGCCCAACGGTCTGACCGTGGTGCTATCCGAAGACCATTCGACGCCTGTCGTCCATTTGGGCGTCTGGTATCACGTTGGCTCCAAGAACGAGAAGAAGGGACGCACCGGCTTCGCCCATCTGTTCGAACACATGATGTTCAAGGGTTCGAAGAACGTGGACCCCGAAGAACACACGTCGGTCATTGCGTCAGTCGGTGGCCAGAGCAACGCGTACACGACAGACGACGAGACGGTGTTCTGGCAGACGTTGCCGGCGCAGTTCCTCCCGCTTGCCGCATGGCTCGAGGCCGACCGCATGGCGACGCTTCGAGTGGAGAAGGACAACTTCATCAACGAACGCGAAGTGGTGAAGGAAGAGCGGCGGATGCGCGTCGACAACCAACCCTACGGTCGGTTGAACGAGATCATCTACGAGCAGGCGTTCACGACGCATCCTTACAAGCACTCGACGATCGGCAGCATGGAAGATCTCGAGGCCGCATCAATCGAGGATGTACGCGAGTTCTACCAGACGTACTACGTTCCCGAGAACGCCACGCTGGTCATCGTCGGCGACTTCGACACGGCTCAGGTGAAGACCATCGTGAACCAGTACTTCGGCCGCGTGGCGAAGGCCGAACGTCCGGTTCCGCGTGACATTCCCAAGGAGCCGCCGCAGACGAAAGAGAAGCGGGTGACGCTCGAGTCGCCGTGGCCATTGCCGGCCGTGGTCGTGGCGTATCACATCACCTACGATGGTCATCCCGACTCGTACCCGCTGCACATCGCGTCGAAGGTGCTGTCCGACGGCCAGAGCTCGCGGATTTATCAGAAGCTGGTCTACGAGCGCCAGTTAGCGGTCACTGCGTTTGGCGGCGCAAATCTGGTCGAAGACCCGAACCTGTTTTATGCCGTGGCCATCGTGCAACCGGGTCAACAGCCGGAGGACGCGATCAAGGCGCTCATCGCCGAACTGGATCGTCTGAAGGCGGAACCGATCGAAGAGCGCGAGCTGCAACGCGCCAAGAACCAGTTCGCGCGCGACTACATCCTGGGTCGTGAGTCGGACCAGCAGAAGGCCCTGCAACTGGCGCACGCGGTGGTCATTCACCACGACATCACCACGGCGGACGGCGAGTTCGAGATCTTCCAGAAGATAACGGGCGCCGACGTGCAGCGCGTTGCGCGGACCTACTTCACGGACCAGAACCGTTTGATTCTCACGATCACGCCTTCGACTCGCGCCACAGCGGGAGCCGCTCGATGAGGCGGGTTCTGTGGGCGTTCGCGTGCGTCATGGCCGTTGCATCGACAACGTTCGCGCAGGCCAACCGGTCGTGGCCGTCCGAGTCGCCGCCCGGGCCCCTGGCCGCGCGCGAAGTGCGGTTCCCTCCGTACGAACTTCGGACGCTCGAGAACGGTCTCCGCGTCGTGGCTGTTCTGCATCACGAGCAGCCCGTGGTGAGCATGCGCATGATCGTTCGCGCAGGCGCCGCGCAGGATCCGCGCGACAGAGTTGGCCTGGCAAGCCTGGCGGCATCGCTGCTCGATCAGGGGACGATCTCGAAGTCAGCCAAGCAGATGAACGACGAGATCGACTTCATGGGCGGCGAGATGGGCGCTGGCGCCGGCAGCGACATGACCTTTCTCAACGTCGTCGTCATGAAGGATGGTTTCGAGCAGGGTCTGCGCATCTTGTCGGACATGGCCCGCAGGCCCGCGTTCGCGGCCGAAGAGATCGAGCGTCAGCGTCAGCAGGCCCTGTCGACGTTGCAGGTCAATTTCGATTCGCCCGAGTTCGTGGCCGACGCCGTATTCGACCGACTCGTCTACGGCTTTCATCCATACGGGTTTCCGCAGGACGGCACGCCACAGACGCTCGCCTCGATCACTCGAGATGATTTGGTCGCGTTCCACGATCGATTCTTCGTACCGAATAACGCGATTCTCGCGGTCGTCGGCGACCTCAGCGTGGACGAGGCGT
>JBEBGB010000438.1:0-4511 GCA_040081675.1 Vicinamibacterales bacterium | reverse complement strand
ACGATTCCGGCTGGGGACTGGTCGTCTATCATCGCGACGCACGAGGCGCGTGGCGCGTTGCACGAGACGCCTGGGGCTCGGACCGCCCAGCGCGCTAGGTCAAAATTCGAGCCGCGGCTGGCGCGATTCCCGGGTGGCTCGACCGCTCGTGGGCCGCGAGACCTTCGACAGACTCGTTTCGGTTGGCCAGAAGCGTTGTTCGTGTTCGAGCAGCCACGTCTTTCGATCGAGCCCACCGCCGTAGCCAGTGAGCGAGCCGTCGGCTCCGATTACCCGGTGACACGGCACGATGATCGCGATGGGGTTGGCGCCGTTCGCCAAGCCCACCGCCCGCGAGGCCAGCACCGTTGACGCCGCCTTTGCCGCAACCTGGCCGTAGCTTCGCGTTTCACCAACCGGAATGGTCAGCAGCGTCTTCCAGACCTTTCTCTCGAACGTCGTGCCTCGCGCATCCAGCGAGAGCATGTCGACGTTCGCGCGGGTGCCCGCGAAGTAGGCGTCGAGCCACTCGCTGACCGCGGCAATGACGGGGTTCGTACCATCCTCGATGTCGAATTGCGGATAGAAGCGCGACAGCCGCGCATCGAGTCGCGACATTCGATGGCCCGCGCCGAATTCGAGTGCGCACAACGCGTCGCTCGATGCGAGTGTCAGCATCGGGCCAACAGGCGTCGACAGCGTCTTGCGAACCAACCGCATGGCTAGACCGGAAACTTGACCAGGTGCCCGACGATCGCTCGCTGCTTGTCGACCAGTTGCCGGATGCCTTCGTCGGCCAGACCAAGCAGTGTGTCCAGCGCTTCGCGATTGAAGGGCAGACCTTCCGCTGTTCCCTGGACTTCGATGAATCGACCATCGCCGGTCTTCACGATGTTCATGTCCACCTCGGCGCGCGAGTCGTCTTCGTAGGCGAGGTCGAGCAGTGCCTCACCGTCGACGATGCCGACGCTGATGGCGGCCACGGAGTCGTTCAGCGGAATCGAACGAAGCACATCGCGCGAGCGCAGGGTCTCGAGCGCCAGGGCCAGAGCGACGAACGCACCCGTGATGGACGCCGTACGCGTACCGCCGTCGGCCTGGATGACGTCGCAGTCCACCCAGATCGTGCGTTCACCCAGAGCCGGGAGGTTTGTCACCGAGCGCAGCGATCGGCCGATCAGCCGCTGAATTTCCTGCGTCCGACCGCCGACCTTGCCAGCCGTCGCCTCGCGCTGCATGCGCGTGTTCGTGGCGCGCGGCAGCATGCCGTACTCCGCGGTGACCCAGCCCTTGCCGGTGTTTCGCAGAAACGGCGGCACTCGATCCTCGACGCTGGCCGTGCAGATCACACGGGTGCGTCCCGCCTCGATGAGCACCGAGCCTTCGGCGTGGGGTAAGTAGTGAGGCGTGATGGTTGTGTCGCGCAGCTGATTCGCTGCGCGGTTATCGGAGCGCATGAAGAGTCCTTCGGTTGAGTGGACGAAGCGATACGTGAGGGCATTCTACCGCGCAGGGCTCTCGGCCACCCATTCGTCGGCGCGAGGTAACGGATACTTCATGTCGAGGTGACCCGCGAGCGTATCCACTTCCTTGCCGTCGACGAGCACCTGCACCGAGGTGACCGCAGGCAGATTGGTCGTCAGCGCCTGAACGATCGTGTACACGGTGAGCAGCTCGTTGAGCGAACCGCCGGGATGCTGCGCGGCGATCTCCGGGCTGAGGTCGACGAACGCCGTTCCCTGCGGCGTCAGGAACACCGCACGCACAGCCGTGCCGACTGGAATGGCGGAGACGAGCGGCGCGCTCACCGGCGCGAACTGTGCGTCGAGGATCCGGCGCGCCTGCGACTCGGTCGGGTCCGCATACGGCACCTCGCGTTCGACGCTCGTCAAGCGCGTGCCATCGTCGCTGACGTAGAACAGACGTGCCTTGATCTTGCGTCCGTCCTCGACCACCGCCGCCGTCGAGGACGGAGCAACACTCGACACGGAAGGCGCCGCTGGCGGTCGCCGAGGCATCCACCGGTAGAGTGCGCCGCCAATCGCGAGCGCGGCCACACACACGGCGACCAGCGCGAGCGCGCGATTTCGCGTCATCGCGCCGCCTGTGTGGACGCGAGCTGACTCTCGCGGAACCGCCCGACCGCGTCGACGACGGCCTGCGCCAGCGCGTTCTGCAAGTCGTTGCCTGCGAGCGCCGCTTCCTCGCGGGCGTTGGTGAGGTATCCCATCTCCAGCAGCACAGCCGGCATGTTCGCCGACTCGAGCACTCGCAGTGGTGCATGTTCGAGCGTTCGCGGCGCCACGGGCACCCGGTCCGTGAGGGCCGAGACGATTTTCTGCGCGAGTTCCTCCGACTTTGCCCGGTGTGGAATCTGGGCGAAGCCCCAGGGCACGATGTCGACCGTGCGCAGGCCTCCGCCAAAGACCGACATCCGCTCGCTGCCGACTCGTTGATTTCCCAGATCGATGTCCTTCAACGTCGCAACGTAGACGGTGGCTCCGCTCGCTTCGGGTCTGAACGACGCGTTGGCGTGGAGGCTGAGGAAGAGGTCGGCCTTGTTGTTGTTGGCCAGTGCGGTGCGGCTTTCGATGGGCACCGCCCGGTCATCGTCGCGGGTCATGACCACTCGCAGGCCAAACCGAGCCTCGAGCGTGGTCTTGACGCGTCGCGCGACCGCAAGTGACAGCGTCTTCTCGAGCGTGCCCGAGACCCCTTTTGCACCGACGTCGTCGCCGCCATGTCCGGCATCGATCACTACGGTTCTCAGCGCGCCGCTGCTGACGTTGAGATCGAGCGGTGGCGCCTCGCTTGGCGCCACCGCCGTGGTCGTCGGCACCGGTGGGGTCTCAGGTTGGTCGGTGGCGAGATCGATCGTGATACGCAGGCCATCGTCGATGGGAAGGCTGGCCGACCTGAAGGTGCTGAACCGAGGTCCCAGGTCGATCGCGACGCTCGATGCGTCGGCAAATCGAATCGCCTGCACCAGGGGACCGGCGAGGACGGTTGGTATCGTCAGGTCGAGTGCGTCGGCGTCGAGCCGCACAACCAGCCGCGCAGTACCCTGTTGTGCGATGGCCGGATTGGCTGATGGCACTACGTCAAGCGTCACACGAGCGGTGGCAGCTGCGGCGTCCAACCGGACGGTGACGCGAGGGACGCGAAGGTCGCCAATGACCAGCAAGTGGGAGGTCCGCCGCAGATCGAGCCGCGTATCGTAGATCGAGGCGAGTGCGCGATTGATGAATTCAAGCGGTACGAACCATCGGCCATCCGTCCGCGTCGGTGGGACCGGCAGCGAGATGAGTCTGCCGGCAACGGACGCAATGGTCTGGTCCGGCGTCAACACGATCGTCCGGCCCTTGTATCCAACCGTGATCGCGCCGCCGTCGTCTCGCACGTTCAGCTGAAAGGCCCTGGACAGATCTTCGAGCGCCAGCATTTCTTGCGAGCCGGTTGTCGTGATGGGAATGGTTCGTCGTCCCTCGCGGGACAGCAGCTGCAATGTCTGAGCGGGCGCCTGCCCGGCAGGATGCCCGGCCCAGACGAGAGCCAGCCCGCAGACGGCAAGGACAGCGAAGCGTGTGGCGGGCGTGAAGAGAGGGCGAGCGTTCAATGGAGGATCTCGGCGTCGAGATCCTCCATTGTAGTCGCTATGGTTGTTGAGACCGGCGAAGACTGGCGCGATAGGTAATCGTGCGACCGGGATCGACGTTCACGTCGAACGAGACCGGCTCGAGGTCGACGGCGCGGATCTCGATGTGATGCGGGCCCGGCTCGAGTTCCACCCGTTGCATCGCACCGTCGAAGTCGTCCACGATGCCGGCATAGTACCCGTCGACATACACCTCTGCGTCACGCTCCGCGACGGCAAGGCGGACTCCACCCGACAGGCGTGCCCCGTAACCAGGATACGGGCTGCCGTATCCGTACGCGGGATACCCACCGTAGCCGTAACCGTAGCCGTACGGGTAGCCGGAGTAATAGCCGCGACCGTAGCTGTACGGGCCGACGAACCACGGCGATCCGTAGTAGAAGCCAAGGCCCACACCGGGCCGATAGGGCCGGTAGTAGGAACGATAGGGAGGCGCCACGACGACGGCGGGCGGACGCCCGGCGCGCGAAGAACCCCGCGGAACAGCGCGACCTCGGCTCTGTGCCTCGGCCATGGCGGGCAGAACGACGATGCCGCCGAGTACGGCGACCAGAATCACGTGTCGGAAATAACGCATGGGACGATCTCCAGTCCGAAGCATACGCACAAATGTTGCCACGACGCCGCGCTGAATTGTTCTGCGATTCTGGTCGTCGCCCGCTTTCAGATCTCAGTCGGTCCGCTGCTCAGGACAGACATCGTGCGTTCCCGGTGACGGCTGTCTCCGTTGGTGACAGGAGGCCGCGACAGGGATTGCTGACGATGCCTGTGCTACCAAGCGAAGGCGGACGCGACGCCTCTATACAACGATGCAGGTGGTTGTCGCATGTGCGTAGAGCTTGCCGCGGTCGTCGACAATTCGCGCTTCCGCCGTGGC
>JBEBGB010001313.1:0-1071 GCA_040081675.1 Vicinamibacterales bacterium | reverse complement strand
CTTCTACTACGCGGTGTTCTATCCGGCCATCGAAGCGGTGAGTGCGCTGGCATCGGCGCTGATCATTTGGTACGGCGGCGCCAGCGTCATGGGCGGCGGACTCACGCTGGGCGCGCTCGCGGCGTTTCTCCAGTACGCACAGAGGTTTTTCCGGCCGATCAGCGACATGTCGGAAAAGTTCAACATCCTCCAGGCGGCCATGGCGTCGTCCGAACGAATCTTCAAGCTGCTCGATGAGCCCATTGCCGTCACATCGCCAGAGGCGCCGGTCAAGCCGCGCGTCGAAGGCCGCACCGGGCACATCGTCTTCGACCACGTGTGGTTCGCCTACAACGAGCCTGCGAATAGCCAGCCTGAATGGGTGCTGAGGGATGTCAGCTTCGACGTTCTGCCAGGCCAGCGCATCGGCATCGTCGGAGCCACCGGATCGGGCAAGACGACGCTGATCAATCTGCTCCTGCGTTTCTACGACGTTCAACGCGGAACGATCCGGGTCGACGGCATTGACGTGCGAAAGCGATCGCTGGCAGAACTGCGCGAGATGTTCAGCCTCGTGCTGCAGGACGTGCACCTGTTCACCGGAACGATTGCTGACAACATTCGACTCGGTAACGCCGCGATCTCAGACGAACAGGTGAGATCGGCCGCGCGGACCGTGCATGCTGACGCCTTCATCGAACGGCTGTCGGCTGGCTACGCCTCTCCAGTGGCCGAGCGCGGTTCGACGCTGTCGGTCGGACAGAAGCAGTTGCTCTCGTTCGCGAGAGCGCTCGCTTTCAATCCAAGAGTCTTGATTCTCGACGAGGCCACGTCCAGTGTGGACACCGAGACGGAGTTGCTGATTCGCGACGCGCTCAACGCGCTCATGGCCGAGCGCACGACCATCGCCATCGCCCATCGTCTGTCGACGATCCAGGACATGGACAAGATTCTGGTGCTGCACAAGGGTGAGCTCCGCGAAGTCGGAACGCACCAGGAACTGCTGGCCGCTCGCGGGATTTACTACAAGCTGTTCGAACTCCAGTACGCGCAACGAGAGTCGTCGCCTGCCAGCGCCGTACGCTGACAGCC
>JBEBGB010000001.1:0-55065 GCA_040081675.1 Vicinamibacterales bacterium | reverse complement strand
TGCGTATGCCGACGCGCTCGAGCGGGTGATCACTCCGTCGAGCGTCGTGCTCGACCTCGGCGCAGGTCTCGGCATCCATGGCCTGATGGCGGCCAGACTTGGAGCGAAGCGCGTCTACCTCGTTGAACCCGAAGAGGTGGTGTCGGTTGCGTCCGAAGCCGCACGCGCCAACCATTTGCAGGACGTCGTGCAGTGCCTGCACGGTGGTCTCGACGACGTTCAGATTCCGGAACCGGTGGACGTCATCGTGTCCGTACTCACCGGCAATCTCCTCATGAGCGAGGATCTGCTGCCCGTTCTGTTCCGCGCGCGCGACACGCTCATGAAACCGGGCGGAGCGATGATTCCCGACCGAGCCACGATCGTCATCGCCCCGGTGAGCGCTCCGCGTCTGCACGCCCGCGAGATCTCCAGTTGGAGCGAGCCTCAACACGGCGTGACGCTCGAGCCCGCTCGCGCATACGCGGCCAACACCGTGCACTTTCGGTGGGATCGCACGAACGTGGTCTATCTCGCCGAACCCCGCGAGGTGCACAGCCTCGACTTTCTGTCGGACAGTTACGGACCGATTCACGCCGAGACCGAATTCACCGTTCGCACCGCGGAGCTCTGTCACGGTTTCGCTGGTTGGTTCACGATGCGGCTGGGCGAACGCTGGGTGTCGACGGCGCCAGACGCGGAACCCATGCACTGGTCGGCTGGCTTTCTCCCGCTCGACCCGCCCATTGCCCTGTCGGTTGGCGATCGCGTGGCACTTCGCCTCGACCGCGCGCCCTACGGTGATTGGACCTGGCGCGTGTCGTGGAACGGGGGCTCGCAGCGCCACTCGACAATGCTCGCCGACCCCATGACGGCGTCGACTCTGAAGAAGGCGGCGATGGATTACCTGCCCGCCTTGAACGTCGAAGGCGAGGCCGCGCAGTTCGTACTTGCGCGGTGTGCCGGCACGACGCCGGTCAGAGAGATCGCGGCCGGCGTTCTCGAGCAATGGCCGACCAGGTACCAGACCCACGAGGATGCCTCACGATTCGTGCGCGCGATCGTGAAGCGCTTTGCCTGATGGGGGATCAGCCATTCCCCGATGCGGTGTCCGCGGTTCGGTTCGCGCCAGATGTCGTCATTCGGCACGTGGGCAACGAGGCTCTCGCTCTGAAGCTGACCGCTGAAGCGGCCTACTCGCTCAACGAAACCGCCGCGCGCGTCGCACTGCTGATCGCTGACGGACTTACCGTGAACGAGATCGTCGAGCGCCTGGCAGCCGAGTATCTCGAACCGACCGACCTCGTGTCGCGCGAAGTGCATAGACTCATCGAGGACTTCAGAACAAAGGGGCTGATTGAACTGGCCCACGAAGGCCCCTCGCCATGAGTACAGCCAGTATCGACACCCGGTACGACCTGCCCCTGTGGGTCGCCGCCTTTGCATACGACCAGCGGTCGGCCCGGCCGCCCCGAGATGGACTGAGCAGCGTCGGCCCGTTCGATGTGCAGCGTGCAGACACTGGAGCGACGTTCTGGACCTACGGCGCGCCGGGACGCCCGAGCACCGTGCTGTTCGACGGGTACCTGTTCGATCGGGACGAGTTGTGCGAGCAACTGCGTCTGCCCGGGGCAGCGTCGTGCGCGCACATCGTCGCGTCGGCGTATCAGGCGTGGGGCATGGAGTGCCTGTCCAGGCTCGAGGGAGCGTATCTCGTCGCGATCGCTGACGCCGACACGCATCGCTTGTTCCTCGGTCGCGATCCCATGGGTCGGCATCCCTTGTTCTATTCAGCCGGCCCGCGAGCGATCTGGTTCGGCGCGAACGTGCTGACCCTGGCAGCGAGCGGCGACGTACCCAACACGCCGAACAGGCTGTCACTGGCTCTGGCGGCGATGACGCTCTGGCCCGGCGCCGGCGAGACCTTCTTTGCAGACATCAAGCGCCTGCGACCGGGTCACTACCTCGAGGTTGCTGCGGACCGTACCACGCGCGAACGCAAGTACTGGGATGCGGTGCCCGAAACCGACGCCGACTGCCTCAGCGAACGCGAGGCTCTGGACGCATTCGAGCCTGCCCTCTATCGGGCGGTTTCGCGCTGCATGCGGCTTGCGCCAGACGGCCTCATGCTCAGTGGCGGCGTCGATTCGGTCACTCTGGCGGCGCTCGCGACAAAATACTGTCGCGATCACGCGCGGCCGCCGCTTGTGGCGCTTTCGGGCCAGACCGACGAACTGCTCCATGAGTGGGATCAGCAGGCGCAGTCGGCCGGCGCGCTGGGCATGCCGCACGTGGTCAGGCGCAAGTCGGAGTGGACGCACGAGCGGAACGAAGTCGAGCTTTCTCTCGAAGTGACGCCGCAGTTGCCGGGACCGTCGCGGATCTACTGGGTCGGCTCCGCCATGGGCTTTTTCCGCGAAGCGGTGCACAGCAACCTGCACACGCTGCTGACTGGCTCCGGCGCCGACAACTGGCTGTCTGTCCCAGACGCTCATGCCGCCGATCTCCTGCGCCGACTTCGCCTGAGCGACCTCCGCGGCTTCATTCACTCGGAGATCGGGACAGGCGGAGCGTCCTACCGGAGCGCGGCGAGGCACCTGCTCTGGCACGGCGCGGTGCGGCCCTTTGTCGATTCGTTCGCGATGCTGACGCTTCCACGCGCCAAGGCACGCTATCACCGGAGCCGTGCGGACGGCGCAATCCCTGCGTGGCTGTGCCCAGACCTCGCCTTGCGAGATGAGCTCATCGAGCATCTCGCGAACCGACGAACGCCGGCACTAAGCAGCGCCGGCAGGATTCCGAGAAGCTATCTGCGGCAATCGCTTTCGGATGACAACCAGTACGTCCACCACGAGTTCGAGACGACATTTCACGTCGAACGGCTGTGCGGGCTGCGGTTGCTCGTTCCCTACCACGACGCCTCGTTGGTACAGCTCCTCCGGCGAATTCCGCCGCAAGTGCTCCTCCATGGCAACAAGTACAAGGGCCTGCTTCGACCGGTCGTGGAGCGACACCTCCCCGGTCTCGGATTCGGCAGGCAACGAAAGGAATATCCGAAACAAGGCCAGGATCTGGTGTTTCGCGTTCTTCGCGACGGAGTGACGAGCGCCTGGCGGATGCACCAGTTCGAGACGTTGTCGGCGTTGAACCTGGTAGACCCGCGGGTCTTACGGGAAGACGCCGGGTCAGCGGACCCGGACAGCAGCACATTGGTGCGCATGTTCGCGCTCATGAGCGCAGAACTCTGGACGTCAGTGCACACGGGGCGCTGAAAACGGCGCCGCTTGTCTCCTCGCGTATACACAAAGTCGTGCTTCTAGCCCAACCAATCTGGCTTGCACTGCGACCGATTCGCTAGAATACCGACAAACCACCGCGTTAGCGGTGTTCAGGGAGTTTCTTCATGGCAGCACCCAAGAGCAACGAAGCCCGCCTCAAGCCGGTCTGGCATTCGCCGTCAGTTCAAGAACTCGGCAACCTGCGCGACTTCGTCCGGGCAGGCTCGAAGACGATGATCAACATGGACAACGGCAGCGTCACCCTCGAACAGATGATGGGCGACTAGGCGTTACGACCGTGTCATCGTGGGTCGTCCCGGTCCTGCGTTGGCAGGTGGTGAGCCAGACGGACGACGTATTCGTTCGTGTCAGTACCGCTGGCCAGCATCTGGCCACCTGGCCCGTGGACGGTGAGGCACCCACGCACTGCTTTCTGGTCGGGCAACAGTACTGGATTTGGCAGCCGGAATTCGGCGGCGCGACCTTTACCGCCGACCGCCCGGAACTGGTACTGTGCCCGTGCACCGGAGTTGATCGATCCCAGTTCGAACAGCTCGTGTGGAGAAGCTGGCTCCCCGCCATTTATCCAATCTGGCACCGACAGGTTCTGCATGCCAGCGCGGTTGCGTCGCCAACTGGCGACGTGATCGCGTTCACTGGTCCGAGCGGTGCGAGCAAGTCCACAACCGCGTACGCTCTGGCCCAGCGTCCTGGATGGACGCCGGTTTCCGACGACGCCCTGGCCTTTTCGTGTCACCCCAACGACACTGACGCGCCCATCAACCTGTACCCCCTCAGAAGCGAAGCACGACTGCGTCAAGCGACAGCAGAGTACTTTGGCAAGTCGGAGGCAACGGATATCCCGTTCGACTGGCCATCGACCTGTCTCCGCCTGAGGGTGATCTACGCCCTGGACCCGTCGCCTGACCCGTCGACGCCGGTGTCGTTCACACGACTCAAAGCTGCCGAGAGCCTTCCGCTCTTGCTGGCGCAAGCACATGCGTTCAGCATCAACGAGCCGGAACACAACCAACGGCTCATGCGCGATTACCTGTCGCTGGCCGTCGCGGTGCCTTCCTTTCGATTCACCTTTCCCAGAACCTTCCCCGCGCTGGCATCCAACCTCGATCAACTCGAAGCACACGCGGCCGATTGCGGCGTGAACGGCGGTCTCACCGGACAGGCGCGCCGACGCGGCCCGACCACGCCGTCCCCCACGGTGCAGTGATGTCTCCAGCCGCACCGCGTGGTTACGTGCTTCGTCGTCTTGGTCAGGAAGTGCGCACCGTCTCCGACGCGATCCTGGTGACCAAGGCATTGGCGTGGGCTCTTGTCCTTCCAGCGCTGAAACGCGTTGTCTCGGTGAAGTCACTCGCCGCGGTCATGCATCAGCCGCAGCGGCGCGCGACTCGAGACGCCGATCGCGAGCGCCGCATCATCACGTTCGCGCAGTGGGGCGCCCGTCTCACGCGGTGGAACCGGGGCGCCAATTGTCTCGAACGCAGCCTCATCGCGTATCGCTACCTGTGCGCGGCGGGCGCGCATCCGACGTTGGTCATCGGCGTCGGTCGTGACCCCGCCGGTGTGATCGGTCACGCCTGGGTGCTGGTCGACGGGCAGTTGGTTGGCGAACCGCAATCCGCGATTGCGTCCTACACCCCTGCGTTCGCCTTTGGTCCTGACGGACACCTGGACGCCGAGCCGCCGCCGAGCGCCCCGCACAGCATTCCAGCGAGCTAGCGGGGTGTGAGCACCCTCTCTCCAACTCTCCGCGCGTTGAGGCAGTTCGTGACGGCGATCATCGCGGTCGCGCCGCGCCGCGCGGCACTCACCATGCTCCTGACCTTCGCCGTTGGTCTGGCGGAAGGAATCGGGCTTCTGGTGCTCATCCCGCTTCTGCAACTGGTCGGAGTCGACGCGGGGCAGGGCGCTCTCGGTCGCGTCATGGGCGTGTTCAGGAGCGGATTCGCCCTGGTCGGCCTGGTTCCGACGCTGCCCGCCGTTCTGGCGCTGTACGTCACGATCGTTACCGTCCAGAGCCTGCTTCAACGGCAGCAAACGACCGTGCAGACGCGGCTCCGCGAGCAGATCGTCGACACGTTGCGAAGGCGACTGCATCGCGCGATCGCGGGCACCACGTGGGTGTACTTCTCGCGAACTCGAACATCGACCTTCGGTCAGTTGCTGACCGAACGGATCGATCGTGTCGCGTCGGCTGCGTACTACCTGATGGACCTGTTCGTGACGGGCGTGATTGCGCTCGTGTACGTGGTGCTCGCATTCCGGGTTTCGCCGGTGATGACCACGTTCGTGGTGACCTGCGGAGCCGTGCTGGCGCTCGCCATGCGAGGGCAACTCGCGAGGGCACACGCTGCAGGCGAACGGTACACCGACGCGTCCACGCGTCTGCACAGCGCGACGTTCGACCATCTGGCGGGCATGAAGATGGCCAAGGGATACGGCGCGGGGTCGCGTCTTGCGGAACGTTTCGGCCTGCTATCGTCGGAGGTGGGCCAGGCAAGCCTCAGTGCGATGTCGGCGTCCGTCCGCGCCCGTCAGTGGCTGACGATTGGCTCGGCGGTGCTGCTCGCCGCGATCGTGTACGTCGCGCAAGCGGTCATGCAGATATCCGCAGCCTCGCTGCTGCTGCTCATCTTCCTGTTCGCGCGGCTTGTGCCACGTGTGACTTCGCTCTATGAGAGGGCGCAGGTGTTGCTGGTGGAGTTGCCCGCCTTCGAGAGCGTCGTCGAAGCCGAGGCGCAGTGCCTCGCTGCGGCGGAGCCCGAGCCAACCCGGCACGACCGCGTCACGTTCGAAGCGTCGCTCGACTGCCGCCATGTGACATTCAGCTACCTGGAGACGCCAGGGCGGCCGGCGCTGGAGGATGTCACGCTGCATGTGCCCGTACATACGACCACCGCGATCGTGGGACCATCTGGCGCAGGCAAGAGCACGATCGCCGACCTGATGATGGGCCTCGTCACACCTGCACACGGCGCCGTGCTCGTCGACGAGATGCCACTCACGCCGGAGCGGCTGCAGTCGTGGCGCGCGAGGATCGGATACGTCGCGCAGGAGACGTTGCTGTTTCACGACACCATTCGCGCAAACCTGTTGTGGGCGTGTCCCTCGGCCACCGACGAAGCCATCTGGCAGTCCCTGGAGCGGTCCGCAGCTGCCGACTTTGTCCGTGCCCTTCCGGCTGGGCTCGACACGGTGATCGGCGATCGCGGTGTGCTGGTTTCCGGCGGGGAACGCCAGCGCCTCTCACTTGCGAGAGCCCTGTTACGACAGCCCCAGGTTCTGATTCTGGATGAAGCGACCAGTGCGCTCGACTCCGAGAACGAGCAGCGAATTCAGGCGGCGATCGACGGTCTCCACGAGCAGATCACGATCGTCGTCATCACGCATCGGTTGTCCACCATCAGAAACGCCGATCAAATCTACGTGATCGAAGGCGGCCGCGTGCGGGAGTGTGGCACATGGTCGTCGCTGCTCGGCAACCCGACCAGTCGCTTCCGCGCGCTCTCTGACGCCCAGGGCGTCGAGATCGGTGCTGCGTGAGCCGCTGACCATGCAGAAGGGATCTATCGGCCTGGATGAGTGCCTGGCTTCGATGCTGAGAGGCGAGGAGTGCGATGCGGGCTCATCGACCACGTCTGACGCGGAGCTCTTACTGAGCGCCGCCCGAGAGCACGATATCGTGGCGCTCGTGGCCGATCGTCTCGCCGCAGGCGACCAGTTGGCCGACACGCTTCGAAGGGTGTTTCGAGAAGCGTCGCAGAAACTCGCGGCATCCGACCTGGCTGCGGAGATTGAACTGCGCCGGTTGCTGAACGAACTGGACGCCGACGGCGTTCAGGTGCTGGTCATCAAGGGCAGTCATCTGGCATACAGCCATTACTCGAGACCTGACCTTCGCGCGCGGATCGATTCGGACCTGCTCGTTGGGCGCACACAGCGGGATAGCGCAACCCGCGTGCTGGGCGGCCTCGGCTATGTCCCCGATGCAAAGCCGTCCGGCGAGCTGACGGCGACCCAGCAACTCCATGCCCTGACGCGGCACGGCGCTGATGTTCACCTCGTGGACCTGCACTGGCGGCTTGCGAGCCCGCAGGTCTTCGCGCACGTCCTGCGCTTCGATGAGCTGCTCGCGGCCTCGCAGCCGATCCCATCGCTGGGGCCGCGTGCCCGTGGACCATCGAATGTGCACGCGCTGCTCATCGCCTGCATGCATCAAGTGGCTCACCACAACGACGAACCTCACAAGTTGAAGTGGACGTACGACATCCACCTCATCGCCTCGCGGCTCGAGGCTCGGGAGTGGGACGGTTTTCTGACGATCATCGCCGAGCGTGGTGTCGCCGCGGTGTGTCGAGAAGGTCTTTCGCAGGCAGCCCGGTGGCTCCACACGCACGTTCCCGCGTGGGTGCTCAGCGACGCTCGACTGGTCAGCCACGCACCTGAGCGTACGGCCGAGTATCTTCGCCCTCGCGCACAGGCCAGGGTCGTTCTCGACGATCTGCGGGTGCTCACAACCTGGTCCGAGCGGTCGCAGTTGATGCGCGAGCATCTGTTTCCGAGCCGCGACTACATGCGCAGTGTCTATGCGCCGTCGAGCCGCATGCCATTGGCGGCGATGTACGTGCTGCGGGCTCTTCGTGGCGCTCGTCGGTGGCTCTGGCGCAGCGCTGCTGACACGCACTGACACGTCACCGAAGGCGTTGCCATGGCTGTCTGCGCACAGCAGCAACGAAAGCGCGAGTTGGTCACGCTACGGTTTGTTTCGGATTGGCGTGGGGATGTAGAGCACCATCGCCAGCAACACGGTGAACAAAGCCGCGTTGCCTGGCATCTGCAGGCTGAACTCCACCAGTGACTGCAGCCCGATGGCGACCAGTCCGATGGCTGCTCCCACACGCACCCAATGTCCGTCGAGTCCATCGTCGCCGGCGCGGAAGCGGCGTCTGGCGCCGCGTACCACCGCGGCGATCGCCAGGATCATCAGGCCAAATGTGACCAGTCCGCCCTCGACGAGCAGCTGCAAGTACTCGTTGTGAGCTTCGACGTAGCGTAAATCCCTTGCCCCTGGTTGGAACACCAGCATCGTGGTACCGAAGCTATCCAGGCCACTGCCGAGCACTGGAAATTGCCGGAACGCCTCCAGCGAGGCTCGCCAGATGTCCAGCCGAAGCGACATCGACTGTGACTCCCGAACGAAGCGTTCGAGCGCCGCGTCCGGGCCGGCCCACTGCAGCACGAGCCCGAGCGTCAGCGTCGCAACAATGCTCAGCCCAATCATCGTTCGTGCCCTTGCGAGTCGGCGCGCGGCGAAGAGCATCCCGGCGGCGACGACAACGAAGCAGCCGATGCCCGAGCGAGAGCCGGTCATGAACAACGACAGCGTCATCAGAATCGCCGCGATGAAGTAGAGCAACGTGAGTCCACCGTCGGGATCGGAGCACCACACGAGCCAGGCGCGCGCGCCTCTGCCCCGCAGCGTGGGCAGCGCCCGCACGAACCCACCTGCCGCCAGCCCAAGAGCGAGTGGCGTTCCCATGAGCATCCAGCCTGCGAAGTGATTCCTGTTGATGAATGGACCAAACGGCGTTGTAAGCAACGACTCGGGACGCCAGAAGCCGTAGATGCGCATGCCACCGTACGCGTGGTCGCCCAGCAGCGCCTTCTGGCCGACACCAATCAGGGCGAGCGCGCAGCCGATAGACACCACACCGGCGGCAAGACGCCTCGCCGCGGTTCGCGACAGCGTGCGATACAGTCCAACAAACAGCAGGAGTGGTGCAGCGAGGAGAGCGAGGGCGCGCAGTGTCAACAGCGGAGAAACGGAGATCGCGTGCGTCACAGCGCCCGGAGTGTTCGTGTTCGGATCCAGAGCGAATGCGTACGCAAGGTCGTAGCGACGAAGAAAGGCCACCGTTCCCGGACTCACCAGCGCAAGCCAGCTGCCGGGAAGCGGTAGGAGCTGGATGGCACCGATCAGGCCGATGCCGACTATCGGGAAGAGTACCCACCGAGCGTCCCAAACGGAGCGCCTCCCGGTGGCGAGACCGAAGAGACCGACACACGCGCACAAGATCGCGAGCGGCACGTAAGCCCACCGATAGACTGCACCGAACGCAAACGCTCCCCACGCCAGCGCCACGAGGGTACCCGCGAGCACGAGGCTCGCCTGGCCCGACAGACGACCGGGCCGCTCGTTAGCGGAGCGGGAAGGCGGTGGCACGGGTCACGAGCTCCCTGAAGAGGAGCCGGCGCGCGGGAGGATGCTTCAGCAACGACAGGATCAGGTCGCGATGCTGATTGAAGCGCGCGGTGCGACGCACGATGGGCATCACACCGTTGGTTTGCGCGAGATCGAATAGCGCATCGATCTCGTCATCGTCCATCCGCTCGGCGAGCTCGCGTAGTGAGTACTGCGCGTCGAGTTCGGGCCCGAGTCGCTGCTGCCAGCGCTGCTGGTAGGCGGCGAGGCTGGCGCTCTCGAGCGTGTTCGTTCTCAGGGCCGCGGTGAGAACGTCGGCGCCGATCGACGCGGAGACCAGGCTGTAGTAGATGCCGCCGCCTGTCGTGGCCTTTACGAGTCCTGCGGCGTCGCCGACGGCAATGACGCGGTCGGCGTACGTGTGTGCGATAGGCGCCAGCGGCAGGATCTTCTGGCGAGGGACGACATCGCCGTCTGGCCCGCACGGCACCGTCAATCCGAGCGGCTCTCGATTGCGCGCCACGAAGCGTCGAAAGTGTCCCGACGGGTCTTCTTCGCACATCAGGCCGACGCGCGCGTAGCGCTCGGCGCCTCGTTCAACGGGAACGACCCACGCGAAACCCTGAGGCGCGACGTCGTTGCCGAAGTACACCTCGACATCGGCAGTTCGAGCGGCTCGCATCTCGAGTTGGGCGGAACGCAAATAGGCCGCGGGGAGACCGAGACCGAGTTGCCGATGCAACGAGTAGTTGGCGCCGCAGGCCAGCACGCAGGCCCTGGCCCTGAAATGACGGTCTGCGGTTCGCAGCGTCACGCCAGTACTGTCGACGTCGACCGCGTTCACGCGCGTGCCGAGAACGACGGTCGCACCGGCCTCGCGTGCCTGTCGATGAAGGTCCTGGTCGAACAGTGCGCGATCGATCACGAGCGCCTCGGTTCGCGGCGTCGTGTGGGCGATCGACAAGCCTGATGGTGAAATGAATCGTGCCGTGGCGAGTGCGTTCAGGATTGGCTGGCGCGAGAGCCCGAACTCGCTGAATGCTTCTACAGCAAGTACCCCGGTGCAGTGGACGGGTTCACCCGGTGTCGCGTGCTCCTCGAGGACTGCCACGTCAAGCCCTTCACGCGCTAATAGCGTGGCGGTGTACAGACCTCCGGGGCCCCCGCCTACAACCAGGACGTCATGCATCGTCGGTCTAAGAGTACCTCACGATGCCCGCTGATGATGCTGGCCCGCACGTGCGGAGCAGACCCACCGGCCGGGACAGCGATCGTGAGGCGTAACAGCTCAGACGGGCTATCAGGAGGAGGAGTGAGCGCCCGTAGGCGGCGAGAAAGAAAGGAAGGAAGAAAGGAAGGAAGGAAGGGACGGAGAGAGAGCGCGCGCGCGCTATATCTTTTCGCCGCGGTGCTCCCACCGGCCACGGAACGTGATCCAGAACGAGAGCAGGATAAGTCGCACATCGAGCCAGAAACTCTGACGCAGTGTATAGACCCGGTCGTAGCGAAACTTGTTACGGCGCCCAACGTCTCGCGGCGCGTAGACTTGCGCGACGCCCGTCAAACCCGGGCGAACGCGACAGCGGTCGGCGTATCCAGGAACATCCTCCAGGGCCACGAGCGCCTCGCCGGTCGCTTCAATTTCACCCGGCCGAAGCGCGCGCGGACCGACAAAGCTCATGTCGCCGCGGAAGATGTTCCATAGTTGCGGCAATTCGTCCATCGCAGTCGCTCGCATGAGTCTGCCCACTCGTGTCACGCGAGGGTCTTCCTCAGTGGCCTGCACAGCACCGACGACAGCCTCCGCGTTGGGGATCATCGAGCGAAACTTGAACACGGTGAACACCCGGCCGCCCTCTCCTACCCGGTCCTGCGTGTAGAAAATCGGGCCACCGTCTTCGCGCTTGATTGCCACGGCCAAGGCCAGCCAGATAGGCGCCGAACCCAGCAGGCCGATGCCCGAGAGACAGACGTCAAGCGCGCGTTTACCAAGCGGCACGGGCACTGGCGGCAGTGCGGCGCGCAGCGGGGGCGTCCCGACAGCCGTCGCCTTCATCGTTCCACTCGCCAGGTTGCCAAGGCAGCTGTCGCTGGCACCGGTTGGACGAGCGAACGGTAGAGAAGCGTCGTCTGCTCGACCAGACGGCTGACGGTGAACTGACTGTTGACGCGCGCGCGTCCCAGTTCGCCCATTCTGGAGCGCGTAGCGGGGTCGGAGAGGAGCGCGGACATTGCCGACGCGAGTGCTGCCGGATCTTGCGGAGGCACCACCAGTCCTGTGATGCCGTGCTGATTCACCCACGGAACTCCCGAAGGCAGATCAGTGCAGATGACCGGCTTGCGACAGGACATGGCCTCTAGCTGCACCATGCCGAAGGCTTCAGCCCTCGTGACAGACGGCAAGACGAGGAGATCGCACGCGTTGTAGAGAGCCGACAGCTCCTCCGCACCTGCATTGCCGGTGAATTGGACCCGGTCTGCGATTTCCAGCTCTCGGGCCTGTTGCTCCAGAGCCGGGCGCATCGGCCCGTCGCCCACAATCACAACGCGGGCTCTGACGTTCCGAGCGGCACGCAGGAGAACGTCAACTCCCTTGTAGGGCACGAGCCGTCCGACGAAGAGCACGATCGGGTCATCGGACTTCGCCTTCAGCGCGGCGACGCGAGCAGCGATAGCAGCTGTCGGCGTGTGCTGGTCGGCATCGAGTCCGTACGGAATCACGGTGCACTTGTCTCGATACGGCTGGAGTTCCGCGGCACACTCGACCATCTGCGGCGAGGCGACGACGATGCGGTCGGCGCGCGCGAGCATGCGACGAAGAAACGGCCGATAGAACACCTTGTACCGCCACGCAGGCCTCACGACCTCTGCATGCACCCAGAACACGAGTTTGGATGTGGGGCGCACGAGCGCATGAGCAACCAGTGCCACAGGGTTCGGCTCATGGACGACCATGACATCCGCGTCCAGGGAACGCATCCAGAACGGAAACGCCGGGCAGACCGCGACAGCGCCGACGCGTGTCACCGAGCCGACGCGTGTGACAGGGACTCCGTTGACCGTCTCGCGCACGGTGGACAGGCCCTCGTTCGCAACGAGCACATGGTTGTCCACGACGGACCGCTCGGCCTCGGCCAGCACCTGTAGCACCTTCTCCATGCCGCCGCGCGAAGGCGGATAGAACTTGCCTACGTGTAGCACGCGCAACGTGTTCGTGCGTGTCACTGGTCTATCGCAGGCTGCGTGGCGCGAAGGTGAGTGGACACGAGAGATGACTCGTGACGAGCTGGCTCGCGTGTCGCGCCGCGGAAGCGATCCCGCATCCCTAGAAACGGCCGCTCGACGCACCGGTAAGAACACTCGGCAGCCATCAGAATCGCGACCACGTTCAGGGGAAACGGAAAGACCCACATCGCAACCTTCGGTGCGAGAAAGAGCTGCTGCCACAGATACAAGCCGTAGGACCGGGTCCCGATGTAGCGCAAGGCGGGCGTCGACAGGGCGCGGCTGAATCCTGACTCGGGGCTTCTGACGACCCAGCCAATCAGCAAGGCAATAGCGAGACTGTTCAGCGTCATGCCGATCGTGATGGTGTAAGCGCCTTCGAAACGAAACGTCATCCAGGGTGAGACGAGGACGAGGAACACACTTGCCGCGAGCGGCCAGACCCAGGATGACACCCTGTTCCAGAACGCCGTGACGCCAGGTTGTTCGTGGACCAGCGCGAGATAGCAACCCACCATGATCGAATCGACCGCCGTCTGAAGCATCATCCCGATTTGCCCTCTGGCTTCGGGCCAGACGGCGTAGGTGATCACTCTTATCACGGGCGATGCCACCACGATGAGCAGCGCGACCGCGCGCGACCGTGTCAGACCAGCCACGAGCAGGGTAACGGGCCACAGCAGATAGAACTGCTCTTCCAACGACAGTGACCAGAAGTGTCCGACGAACCAGTAGTCGGCGTTTGTCGTGATCGGGAGCAGATGATTGTAGTTGGCGAGGTACGTCGCGGCTATGCCGAGATCGCCGTTGGTGGTGTGAATCAGGCCGAGCGACCGTACCAGCACCAGGACAAGGAGATAGACGTACAGGGCGGGGAAAATCCGCAGCACGCGTCGCATGTAGAACGCTGGAAGCGAGATGGTGCCCGAGCGTCGGCGTTCGTTGCAGAGCAGAAACGTGATCAAGTAACCACTGATCACAAAGAACGTCGTCACCCCAAGCGAACTGTTCCCCAGGTATCTGCCAAGACCCGGGAAGTTTCGAGCGATCGGAATCGTCGACCATCCGTGGCCGAGCACCACCAGCAGAATCGACAAGGCCCGAAGGCCGTCCAACCCGACGATGCGTGACTCCCCGCCGCGTTTTCCTGCTCCACTCATGGAGTACTTGCGTCGGCGGCTCGTCGGCCCACGTCAGCGTAAATTGCCGCCATGGCTGTGGCGCAGGAGCGCCAACTGAATCGCGCGGCGGCTTCCTCGCCCATGCGCCGAGACTGAGCCACGTCTCGGCCGGCGGCCAGATAGCTGACGATCGCTTCTTGCCAACGACCTATATCGTCAAGCGGCGCATAGGCGGCCGCGCTGCCGCCGACCTCTCGGAGCACGGGGATGTCAGTGGCCACGACGGGGGTGCCGCACGCCGCGGCCTCGACGACCGGCAGACCGAAACCTTCGCGCTCGGAAGTCACGATCGTCACCGCTGCGCGACGGTAGAGTGCACCGAGCGTTCGAGATTCGAGAAAGGGCAATTGAACGATGTGCGCGTCCACTGCGAGGGTCCTCGCAAGCGCCAATTGCTCGCGAGTCAACGAGCCGCCGGCCTTGAGCAATCGAACCCGAGGATCGACGTCGCGCACCGCTCGCAGGACCTTCAACAGCACATCGATTCGCTTGCGCGGAATGCAGGACCCCACATGCAGCAGTTCGACAACGTCGGCTCGACGCGGGCCCAGGAGACTGTCGATGGCGGCGTCTGCCGCTGGCTCAGGCCTGGATGACAGCGCGGGATCGACGCCAATCGGCACGACCAGAAGTCGGTCCGGTGCGACGAAACGGTGGCGTCGTGCCTCGTCGTAAGTGGCGCGAGAATCACACGTCACGCAGGCCGACTTCGCCATGCCCGACAACACAAATCGAGTCAGCGTCTTTGGCAGTCGAGTGGGGATCACTCGCGCATCAACCAGGGGCATGAACGCGTCCACATCATGGCAGGTTACGATCGCCCGCCCAGCCGGAAGCACGTGCACAAGGTGCGCGTAGCTGTGATCGACGACGTGAAACACGTCGAAGTCACGCGCTCGCTTCCGCAGCCACCGTGAATAGTCCCAGAACCGATTGACGTATCTGCCGACACGCTCTCCGCGGCTCGACAGCGTCGGGCGAAGCAGGTCAACGCGCATCGATCGGTCCGATCCGGCGTCGCGCATTTGCGCGAACAACATGTCCGCTACCAGATCCATGCTGGGCCATCGTTCGGAGAGCAAGTCAGCGACCAGCGCGACCCGCAGCGGCGACGCGGTCACACGGCGCCCTCAGCCGCAGGCAATGGCAGGGGCAGCGCGCGCGACGGCGAGATGGCGTGCGTGTCAGAGCTTCTACTGACGCGCAGGCCTGAGGACTTCACCGAGTACGGCCACTCTCGAGAATGCGCGTGAGTTGTTCAACGTGGCGATCGATCCCGAACTGTTGTGAGACCCTCCACGCGCCGATCCGCAGGCGGTGATGTGTGTCTGGGCTGGCCAGCAACCGCGCAAGCGCCCCGCCGAGCCCCTTCGCGTTCGGTGAGCCGCCGGCCGCCGCTTCGCCAGATTCCCCGCTCTTCAGCCAGTCGCCAGTGCCGCCGACCGCGAACGCGACCGAGGGCACCCCCACGCAGCCGGCCTCGATTCCAACCAACCCAAAGGGTTCCGGCCACACACTTGGGACCAGCAGCGCATCAGCATCGCGCATTGCAGCGTTTCGCTGCTCGATGTCCGCCCATCCGATCATGTCTACGGGAACATGGGAGCGTGCTGAATCGTTCCCGATCGCTGCGCGTCGAGGACCATCGCCCAAAACCACCAGTCGAAGGGTTCGACCGAGAATCCCACCTGCAATCGAGACGGCGTCGACGACGAGGTCGGCTCCCTTGATGTCCGTCAAGCGGCTCACCAGAAGCACATTGTTCGTCCAACTCGATCGACGCGCGGGTGGCTCTGGATCAGGCGCGATGCCCACCGGAAATAAAGGCAACACATGCACGCGATCGCTCGAGATCCCCTGCCGTTGATACTCCTGCGCCATGTACGTACTGGCCACGATGATCGCCGCGAATTCCTGGAGGTTGCGTTGTCTATGCCGCTCGCGGCCGTAGTCGCGAACCATGCGAATGGGGCTCCGCCCGCCGCACCGTTGCGGAAGATAGTGCACGAGGCAAGCCGGGCCAAGCTTGCGCTGACAGACGCGCAGCGCGCCGACCCCATTGCATTTCCGGCCGCTGATACACGCGCCAAAGAAACCATGCGCGAAGTAACAGGTCGGAAATCTGCGAGCGAGCCATGAGTCCCAGTCCGGATCGTGAAGCCCATTCGCGTACACCACATCTGGTCGCCACTGCTCGATCGCCGCTCGCGCAGCAGCGTCGTCGGCCGTTCGCCACGACCGTTCATCGTGTCCGCTATCCACGCCAGGACCACTCGAAACCGAATCACCGAAGAGCCACGCCAGCTCGTGTCCGCCAGCCACCAGCCGGGGTGAGACGGCTCTCAAATAGGTTTCTATTCCTCCCTGAACACCGCGCGACTGGCTGGTGATCAGGATTCGCATCAGATCGGTGATCCCACGGCGAACACATCGGTTGTGACCGGACTCAGGCCGGCGAGCGCCGCGACGAGTTGGTCCGCAGGAACAAAGTCCCTCAGGTGAAATCGCGGTGCGTCCAGGACCCGCAGGTTGAAGCGCACATCGGGCCAGCGTTCCAACAGCATGTCGACGATCGTCATCGTCTCTTCGTAGAAGGTCGGAAGATTCGCCTCGAAGCTCACGGCTCGAATCGGGCGGTTCAGTCCGCGCACAGCCGGCAGCTCATGCCCTTCGATGTCGATCTTGAGATAGTCAGGGATGCCGTGTTCATCGATCAGCAGATCCAGGGTCGTGACAGGCACATCAACACTGCCGTTGTCGACCACGCCCTGTGCCAATACTGCCTGCGACCACTTCTCTGACAGAGTGCTGAAGCCCGAATGATTCTTGCGGAACAACGTGGCTGTGCCGACCGCAGCACCAACGGCCACGTTTCTCACCGTCACCTTCCTGCGAAAGACGAACCTGGATCTCAATCCTCTGGCAATGACCGGGTCGGCCTCGACGGACAGCACGCTGTCGGCGTACTCCGAGAAGACGGCCGACTTGTCTCCGACATTTGCACCAATATCAAAGACGCGTCGAATTCCATGCGCCACAAAGAACGCGCCAAAGAACTCCCGATCAATGTCCATCGACTGTGCGTGGGACGTGCCGCGGAGACGCGACATCCATTCGCAGAGCGGTGAACACCGATATCGCAGGTAGAGTCCGGCGGTCATCCCCGTCGTCTCCTCTGCCAAACGGCTGGCTCCACTGCCTGGCCGTCGAGAAAGAACAGCGCAGCGAGGTTCGTGCCTGAAATGAGATGAATCGGTAGTCCGTCTCTGCGCGCAAGACGCGGCAGTGCCGTCTGCACGTCGTAGCGAAGCGCGTCGTGCCACAGCACCACGCTGTCGCGACGGTCGACCAGCATCAGCGCGGTTTCGCAGTCGATGCTGACACCGGGTTCGAAGTGATCGCCATCGACGAACACCATCTCGCACTTGCCAAGATACGGCGCGAAGTCGAACGACTGGCTATTGCCCCACAGCTGGACGATCGAGGCAGGCGTCTCTCGATTGAGGAAATGAAACCCGACCGGAACATCCTGCTTGTGCCCCGCGCTGTCGTGCCACGACGTGCCGTTCTTCACGTCCGCACTCGGCGACGCTGCTTGCTGCAGCGGCAGGTTCAACGTGAAGACAGTGCCTCCGGGTGCGGCGTTGACGGCGATGTTCAGCGTCGTGCGTCCGTCGGCGGTGCCGAATTCAAGCGCCACGAGTGCCTGCCTCTGCCTCACGATGGCGCTGATAGCGAGCAGTTCGAGCTCGGTGACGTTGTACGTCTGGTTGGGAAGAGCCTGCAGGGTGACAGTGGAGTCGACACTCAGAATGGCACCGAGGCTCACTTCGGGATAGACACCGGGTCGATTCGCTCCTGAAGAGGCCTCCCACAGTCTCCACGTCAGGTGCCGATCGTTCTGTCGAAACAGGCTGCCAACAGGCAGTAGTGCCGAACGAAACGCAACGCTCCAGGCCCGGTGTTGGAGCTCGATGAGTCGATGGAGGAATGTCACGGATAGCGAAGACGTCCGCTAGGTGTGGGTCGCGGTCGTACTCGGGTGCAGACCGTAGTGTTCCATACAGCGGTCGACGACCGCTGTCCACGTGAACCGTGCTTCCACGCGCGCCCTGGCGGCGCATCCCAAGTCGCGAGACCTCGCCTTGTCGGTGCACGCACGAATCGCTGCTGTGAGAGCCGCCGAGTCTTTTGATGGGACGACAAATCCACTGACGCCGTGCTCGACGATCTCCGGCAGACTCGCAACAGCTGTCGTAATCGCAGGGACGCCGCACGCCATTCCTTCGAGCAGCGTCTGACCGAGGAGCTCGGGCACGTCGGTGTGGCCGCCGTACATGTCGTCGTAGACGCTGGGCAGAACAATGCACGACGCGCCTCTGTACAGGGCCACGAGAGCGACGTCATCGCAGTCGTGCCGGAACGTCACGGACTTGCCGCCAGCGAGCGCCTCGAGATCGGCAAGATAGCGCTCGCTACACACCGGGCCCACGATGGTCGCCGGTAGATCCGGCGGCAGAGCGCGGATCAGGTCGTCGACGCCTTTATGGGGCAGCAGCCGGCCAACGAAGAGCACGCCGGACGAGGAGCTGTTGACGCGACTCGGCGAAAACTTTACGGTGTCCACGCCGCCCCAGATGACGTGCGCCCAGGGTTTACCTTCGTGACCCGCGATACGACGGCTGTACTCGCTGATATGCAGATGCGCATCGAACAGCCGGTCTGTGGACACGTACGCGGACACGTCCCAGCCGCCGCCACCCAGCTCCGTGCAGAACACACGGCGCCCGAGCAGCTGACCAACGACACCCGACATGCTGCTCGCGACGATGTGCTGTTGGTGGCAATGGACGATGGCCGCCCGGCGGAGCTCGCCAACCAGCCGCCAGGCGACGGGGTTGCTCCGCTGACCGCGCACGTACCAGGGCCGTCCGATCACCCGAATACGCAGTGCACCCAGACGTTCCTCGCGGTCGCGCCCCCCGAACGTGACCAGCGAGGTGGGCACGCGGTCTGCCATGTGACGTGCGAGCTCGAGAACGTAGCGCTCCGCTCCGCCAATGATGCCGTCGTCGTCCGAAAACAGCGCAGGGACTGTGTGCACGACCTCGCGCACGTGTCCCTCACGTGTCATTGGACACTTGCGCCCGTCACCTGGTGATGCACTCCGCGACGGCGAAGGGTCTGGAGCGCAAACGGAAGACCTTCCTCCGTGAGATACCGTCTGCTTGGACCCGCGTAGTGGCGTGCGACGAGCGAGGCGAGATTGTCCTCGGGCTCGAGCGAGACCAGGTAATCAGCCGAGAGATAGCGCACGCGGTCTCCCTCGCTGGCCGCGAGCGCGTACAGCGTCTGTTCAATCCATCCGGTCTGTCGCGCAACTGCAGGATGTTCGAGCAACGCTTCGCACCGGGACAGATCCACTGCACCCTTTGCGAACAGCATGATGCCCGTGTTGACCCGCGGTGCCAGATCAATCCCCAGCGTCGTTCGGGCGTCTTCGAGCGTGAGGTTGTAGGTGCTGTCTGCGTCGCGCTGGAACAGCATGCCGTCGGGCGCGCTTCGTACGGCGGATAGCAATTCATCAGGACGCCGGAAGAACAACACATCGCTGTCGAGCACCAACAGACGCGGCGCCTCGCTCAGCAGGTTCACGTCGACCAGCTTCAGCATGAATCCGTTTTTCGAACGAACCTGCTGAAGGCGAGGACAGTTGTTGTTGACCAGCCAGTTGGTGACGGTGCCTTCGACGTCCTGCTGCTCCAGGATGCGTGCGTTGGGCAGGTGCGTTCTCAAACGCGAGAGGGCGCGTGTCGTCATCGTGCCGTTGAGATGAACAACGAGCGGGTAGGAGACGTCGGCAGAGAAGTAGAAGGTCTTCAATGCCCAAAGGGCACACAGATAGTCCTTGAGACAGCAGACCAGGTGCACCTCCACGCTCGCGTCGGCCGACACGTCGTCAGTTTCCACCGGCGGCAGCTCGAGCACCTTGGTCCACAGACGCCAGCGCCGCCAGGCGTTGCCGAACCCCTCGTGCTGCAAGTGCCTGAATGCAACAAAGCCATCGAACGCTCGAAGCGTCCTCGACGCCTGCTGTCGAAGCGTCACGGCGTGCCGGCCTCGACCTTGGGATCGGCACCGAGCACCTGGACCTCGGTCGGCAGCCTTGCTGGTGAGGTGTCGGCCGTGCGTCGAGTGAGGTGCAAGGCGAGGCGAAGATAGGGACCCACAGGACCGCGCCAGGCAACAGGAAGAACCAGCAGCGAGTACAACCCGATGGACGAGATCAGTAGCAGCGCAACGTGCTGAATCGACGTCGGTGCGAGCCACCACGAGAACGAAGCCATTGCGGCACTTACCCCCACGATGCGAAACAGAAGGGGCGCAAGGAGGCGCGCAAAGGCGGCCGCCGAGAGCTCCATCTCGCGCGCCATGGACCGCCCGTTGACGGGCAGGCTGACCAGGAGCGCGCCGATGATCGACCCGACTGGTGCACCGATTGGTCCCCAAGTCCAGACCAGAATCGCCGTCGCCATGACTGTGACGAGACCGTCGGCCAGGCTCGTCAGGGAGATCTGGCGCTCGTAACCAAAGCAGAACAGCGTGTAGACCAGGGCCACGGTCACGTGGCGCAGCAGCATCATGACCGCGAAGCCCAGGGTCAGCTGCCATCCCGCGTATTGCGACGGTCCGACCCACCACGTTACGAACACATGGTTCAGCGGAAGGATGACGACGACCAAGGCGCCGCTCATGATCAGCATCGTTTGCGTGAGAGCGGTCGCCACGTGTCGGAGACGATCGCGCGACTCGGAGGTTCGCATCTCCGCAAGCGCGGGCTGTGCGACGTGCATCAACAGATGCGGATGGTTCGCGAACACGGTGACCAGCTTGCCCGTGCACGCATACGGCACAACTGCCGCAGCACCGAGGATGCGACCAACAAGGAGCACGTCCGACCCAGCGAGTAGAACCTGCGCGACCTGGCCAGCGCTCAGCCAGAGCGAGCTGCGAAAGATCTCGGACGCGGGACCCGCGGGAACACTCCGGTCGGCCGCAGGCCAAAGACTGCGGCTGCGCCACCACGCAGCTCCTGCTGGAACCGCCGTCGTGACAACCCAGCCGAGGACCAGTGCGTACAGCCCTGCTCCAGCGACAATCAGCGTGATGGTGGTTGCCGTTCCCAGTACCCATCCGGCCAGCTGCGCCCCAGCCAGGAACGTCATCTCCTGAACGCCTTGCAGCGCAGCCAGCAGAATCCGCAGGGGATAGAGCGCGATGAATGCGACGAAGACGGGAATCAGCGGGTGGCTCAAGTCGGACCAGTCCGACGGGAGGAACCACCAGATCACGACGCACGCGACTGACAGTCCTGGCAGCTGCCACCTTCGGACGATGGCTCGAATGCGCGCCAGAAGGCCAGCGATGGCGATGCGTGCCTTTGCTTTATCGGCTTGTCCTGACAGCGCTGCGACTTCGCGTGGAAGAATGGCCAGCACGCCGAGATCGAGCAGTGCGAGATAGCCCAATAACTGTCCGGCAACCAACCAGAGGCCGTACTCGTGCTGGCCAACACGACGCAGGAGAAACGGCGTGAGCCAGATTCCGAGCAGCAGCACCGCAGCCTGGTGCAAATAGCCGATGGTGGCGCCGCCAAGAATGCGTCGTGTCCGACTCATGATGGCTGACCCCGCATCATGGACGCAGGTTGGTGTCGCGACGCCACTAAACGGAGCTCCGCTGGCGCACTGCGGTCATGAAACCTCGCTCGCGGCGGCGACAACGTCTGCTGCCATGTCGTCCCAGGAGCGCCGCCGAAGGGTTGCGGCAAACGACGTCATCGGACCAGCCAACCTCGCGCGACTCGCAAGGCACATGTCGACACGGTGCGCCAGGTCCGCTGCATTGTCGGCGTCTGGCAGGAGCAACGCGGTCAATTCGGCGGGATAGCGTTCAGCGACACCGGCCTGAGCGCTCACGATGGCAGGAAGTCCACAGCACAGGGCCTCGTGCACACCAAGACCGTACGCCTCATAACGCGTCGGCGCGATCAGCATGTCCGCCGCGCGAACGAGCTGGGGCACATCGTCTCGAAACCCGAGGAAGACCACCGACTCCCCCATGCCGGCGTCCACGGCCTGGCGCTGCAGTTCGGCGAGCATCGCGCCACGGCCGATCACGACGAGCAGTGGATCGCTCTTGGACCGATCGATCAATTGCCATGCTCGCAGCAGCGTGTCGAGTCCTTTGCGACGATCGCCCAGCGCTCCGATGAAGAGCGCGACCGGTCGGTCAGTCGGCCATCCGAGCGCGCCCCTGGTGGCGGCGCGCTCTCCTTCGGTTGGAGGACGAAATTGAGCGGCGTCAATGCCGTAATAGATCACGCGGATTCTCTCCGCCGGCACTCCGACACGATCGATCAGATCGTCGCGCGTCCGCTTCGAGTTGGCGATGATGACCCGCGCATGTCCGACGGCACGCCTCTCGTCGCGCACCCAGCGCCGATGCGCGAAGCGCATGCGCGCACGTCTGACCGCGCTGCCTTCGAGCGTTCGATCGTACGCCGCGTGAACGTAGTGAATCCAGTTGACGTCCGGCCAATCACAGTTGCCACCATTGACGACCACTCGAGGACAGCGCGATCGCAGCCGCCAGGCCCAGTGCGAGCCGAGCCATTGCAGGAACGGCTCGCCCAGCAAGTCCGATTGCAAGGGGCGCGGCGCGGCGTGGCAGACGACGTTCGCCGTCGGTCCAATATCACGGCCGGCGCGATGGGTGACCAGATGAACGTATTGGCCGTGACGCGCCAGGTAGGAGGCGAGCGCGAAGTTGGCACGGTCCTGTCCGCCAGTCTTGACGAACGCGGCGGACACGAGCAGCCACGGCGCGGAGCCCTCGAGGGTCGTCGACAACTCAGGCGGCATGACGCGGCGGCCACGCTGCGGCAGTCAGCATGGCAGCGGCATGGCGCGGAGCGAAACGACGGTCGTAGAAGTCCTGTGCGCGAACCGCAAGAGACGCCCGACCGGCGGAGTCAGTGAGCAGCGCCGCCGCTGATTCGCCTATCAGGCGTCCGTCTGCAGACGGCGCGAGCAGCACGGCGCCGCAGTCCCTCCAGAAGTCCTCAGTAAGGTGCCCCGCATTGGTGACAACCGGCACGCCGAGGGACAACGGTGCCAGTGTCGATGTACGACGCGCAGTCACGCCGTCCGGATAGGGTTGAACCATGACGTCGCACCGTCGCATCGCCTGCGCGGCCGCCTCCAGCGTCAACACGCCCGTAGCCTGCACTCGAGTTGCCGCGTGTGGGCGCGCTCGCACGAACCTGTCGCGGAATGTGTCGCTGTCGCGTCCAATGAGCAACACGGTGGCGCGGGTTCGTTCGAGCAGCACATCCAAAGCCGGCTCCAGCATCCGCGTGACGAGCGAGGAATGCGTACCAAAATGGCCAACAGATGGAGTCGGGTTGGGTGCAGGCGCATCTGTTGACAACCCAGCAAACGTCAATTCGACCGCGACGGGCGGCGCAGGCACAGGCAGCCACTCGACAGGCGTCCGCGAAGGCACGTACGGCCGGACGTAGTCGCGCCAGGTCTGAGTGCTCAACCAGACGCGCGTGGCATTGGCGCTCGCGGTCACCAGCATCGCCCGATGCAGCAGTGAGGCGCCGAGGTGAAGTGGTTTCACCGACCACGGCAGGAACGGCTCGTGGACCATCAGGTGCAGCTGATCGCGCTGCCGGCGCGCACGGCCAGCCAGCCACATCGCGAATCCGAGGTTGACCGATCGGTAACCGTAACCCTGAGGCACCCACTGTACGAACAACTTTCGTGGGTACTGACAGGCATCGAGTCGCTGCCCGAGTCGACGCAACTCACGTCTCGAAAAGGACCTCAGCTCCGCATGAACCACCACGTTACGGGCGACGGGCGCCGGGCCGTCGCTGACTGGACACCACACATGCACGGGACCGACGACGGCTAATGCCGACGCGAGGGTGAACGTGTAGTCGCTGACACCGCCAATCGAAGGCGGGTACTCACACGTGATGATGTGCCACTCAGCCGGCTGTGGAACCTGTGAGCCTGTCATACCAGCGATCGACCGCGCTGCAGTCCAGCGTCGGCAGCTTTGCTGGCCCCATACAGTGCGCCGGCCAGTGTCCAGAAGAGAGTCCCCATCTGCGTGTTGAACATCGGAGATCCCATGCTGAGGACGAGGATGTAGGCCTGGACACTGAGCGAGATGATCGCGACTTCGACGAAGACCGGGTTCCGCGCCTTGGTCAGCGAGAAGGCCGTCCAAACCGAGAGCAGCGTCGCGCCGCCGTAGAGCAGCCACATGGGCACCCCGCCGTCGAGCAGCCAGCCCGTGATCTGGATTTCGACATAGAGCGGTGCCGCGCCGTATTCGGTCCGGCTCCCGAAGTACGTATTGATCATGCCCCAGCGACCAACGCCCGCGCCGAGCGGGTATCGATCGAGAAGGTCTCCGACGGTCTGCGAAACAAAAATCCCGCGGTCAGTGCGGTACGTCTCGACGGCCCCAAGGCCCCGAAGTCTGACGAACCGGTTGGTGACCGACTGTCCTCCTACAGATGTGGCCCAAATGAACGAGGCGACGACGATCGTTCCTCCCGTCAGAAGCACCCAGCTGGCACCGGCGAAGCGGCCCCTTCGGAGCGCCACGACCGACAACAGCGCACATGCCCCGATGGTTGCGAGCAGTGTCGAACGGACTTGCGACAAGTAGATCGCGGCGAACCCGACGGTGACCGCCGCGACGATGGCCACCAGGTGCACAGGACGCCGCCGACGGAGCAACAGCCCGAGTCCGATGATCGCGGTCAGTGCCCCGGCCGTGGCTGCGGCACCGGGCTGGTCCGTCAAACCCGGCGGGCGGACGATCGCCCTGCCCTCGCTGCCGGTGTAGGTGAGACCCGAGATGTAGTACTGGTTCAGTTGTAGTCCGAGCGAACTGAACTCTGGAGGCATGAAGCGATCCGGGAAGTACACCTGGAGGACACCGAGTCCGGCGCCGGCCGCGTTCAGCACGAAGACGAGCATCAGCGTGCGCTCGAGGACTGCGGGAGAGCGCACCGCCTTCGGCCCCCAGAAGAGTGGCGCCGCGATACTCAGTTGGAAGACACACTGCGCGATGCCTGCAGACAACTGGCTCCGCGGGTTGAGCAGGTTGACGACCAGCAGGATCAGCGCGCAAATGATCAAGCCGCCGCCACGAGCCAGAGGCAGGCGCACGCCAGGTCTCATGACATAACGCGCCAGCATTCCGAGGCTGACGACGTAGGGCAGGCCCCGGATGTATCCGCGGTACTGCTGCGCGCCGGGAAGGAAGATCAGCGCGCCCCACAAGAACTGCATCGCGATGAAGCCGTCGATCCACGTGAACCGACCCCACAGCAGATCCGGCGCCGCGTCAGTGCACTCTTCGGCCTCTTCCTCGACTCGGCGAGCCTCGTCCCTGGTCTCTGTCGGCAGGACGCGCCGGCCAGGAATTCGTCGGCGAGCGCTTCCGCGCCGAACCGAGGCAAAGACCTGGTCGATGTTCTGGAGGAATTCGTCAGCCATGTAGAGGGTGGCCAGATTGCAGAGGACCCGGCGCTCTCATGCGGCGGCTCGCACGTGAGCGAGTCGCGAATAGAGGTCGAGCATCTGTGCGGCGACACGGCTCGGATTGAACTGCTCGACTGCAGCCGCGCGGGCCGAGCACCCAAGACGCGTGCGCAGTGCTGTGTCGTCGAGGAGGCGACGCACCTGCGAGGTCATGTGTTGCACACTTCCACACGGATACAACAGGCCGGTACGCTCGTTCGACACGATCTCTGCGACACCGCCAGCGTCGCTGATGACGACGGCGCGTGCCGACGCCATGGCTTCGGCAATGACCAGACCGAATGGCTCGGGCAACGTACTCGCGTGCACGACGACATCGAGCGCGCGAAGCGCTGCCGGTGTCTCCTTGACGAAGCCTGTCAGCCCGACCACTTGACCGAGCCCGCGCGACGACACCGCACTGCGCAGTTCAGCCATCGAGAGCTGACTGGCGTGCGTCTCGTACACCGGCCCTCCCACGACGTACGCGCGGAAGGCGTGCGTCATGGCCAGTGCCTCGAGCATGTCCAGGAACAGCAGGTGACCCTTCCAACGCGCGAACGTCGCGACGAGGCCGATGCGCGGCGTGCCAGGCGGCGGTGCTTCGAGGCCCGACAACGCGTCCAGATCCAGCGACGTGCCTGCTGGTGTGAATCGATCGAGGTCCACGGAATTCCAAATCGTTCTCACGTCGATCGAGTTGCCGACGGCTCTCCGGATGTCCGACGCCACACTCTCGGACACCGAGACGATTGAGTCGCAGCGGCGCTTCAACGCGCGCACCAGCCGTCCCGTCACCGGTCGTGCGCCCGGATAGTCGTGGAAATGCCAGACCAGGGCCGCATCCTTCGGTTTGGCGAGGGCGCCGAGCACGTGCATTTTGATGCCGTTGGAGTGCATCACGTCGGGCTTGAACGCGGAGACCACTGCGCGCAGGTCCTGCAGATACCGCACGGTGGCGATGCTGCCCCTGATTGCGTGGCGCGTGAAATGCGCCCACCTTGCCGGCGTGGCAAGCCCGGCGTCACCCAGTTGTGCGAAGTCGCGGGGAAAGGGGAGGGCGATGGTTTCGACGCCCAGCCGGGCAGCGTCAGCGGCGAGAGGACCGTCGTTGCCGATGACGAGCTGAATAGGCCAGGTGGGCTGGACCGTCCGCAGCAGCGCCAGCAGATCGAGCAGCACCCGCTCGGCGCCGCCCATCGCTGCGGTCGGGGTGAGATACAGCAGTCGCACGCGCGTTCACGACGACTTCACGTAGTAGCGTGCGTACTCTTTGCGATAGTAGGACGAGTAGTAGTGAGAGTGACGGGTGACATCGGCGCGGTTGAGAATGGCGCCAATGACCGTGACGTTGGCGCCCGCCAACTGCTCGAGCGCGTTACGTGCGGCATGACGGCTGGTCTGATCGGCGCCCACGACGAACGCGACGCCCGTCGCACGGTTGCCGACAATCATGCTGTCGGTGACAACCAGCGCCGGCGGCGTGTCGAGCACGACCCAGTCGAAGTGATCCTCGAGCGCGCCCAGGAAATCCACGAAGCGAGGTGAGCTGAGAAGTTCTGCCGGGTTGGGCGGGATGTGGCCCGCGGGCATGAGCCAGAGGCCAGGGACAGCCGACTTCTGAATCGTTTCGCTGGCCTTCGCGTTGCCCGTCAGCAGGTTCGACAGTCCGGGTTCCTGTGACAGTTCGAAGATCTCGTGCACGCGAGGCCGCCGCATGTCGGCGTCCACCAGCAGCACGCGCAGTCCTGCCTGCGCCATCGCGACCGCAATGTTCGCCGAGCAGATGCTCTTGCCCTCGCCCGGGCTCGCGCTGGTCACGACCAGCGAACGCACGCCGTCCTCGGCGGACGAGAACAGCACGTTCGTGCGCACGGTCTTGAACGCCTCCGAGAAGTTCGACAGGCCCACCTGGTGCATCAACGGATTGCGTGACTCTTTACCCCGTGGTGCGGCCGGAATCATTCCGAGGAACGGCACTCCGAGATGCTGCTTCAGGTCGCTTGGCGTCTTCAGCCGGCTGTCGAGATACTCGACGAAGAACACGAGGCCGAGCGACATCGTCAGGCCAGCCACGAGGGCCAGGAGAACCGACCGGCGCAGGTTTGGCGAAATCGGAGAGCGCGGGATCTCCGCCGTATCGACGACGCGAATGTTGGTGGCGCGGCGTTCGCTGGAAATGCCGGCATCCTTGGTCCGCTGCATCAGGCTCTCGTAGATCTGCTTGTTGCTGTCGGCTTCGCGCTGGAGCACGCCAAACTCGATGCCCTTGCGATTGAGACTGAGGGCCTCGGTCTTCTGCGCGTCGAGGGCGCTCTGCAGACTTCGCTCTTCTGAGAGCGCCGACTGGAACTGGTTCCGGACGGACTCCACCGTTTTCGAGATCTCGTTCTTGAGCTTTGCATCCGCAAGCTCAATCGCCGTGCGAACCTTGATCATCTCGGCATGGCGCTCGCCGTAGCGCTCGGCAAGCTGCGCCTGCTGACGCTGCAGATCGGCGACTTCGCTGCGCAGCTTCTGGATGTAGTCGTTGGACAACACCGCGGGAATGGCATCCAGTGCGCCGTTCGATTCGGCGGACTTCAGCTGGTTGTAGAGGGCTTCCTTGTTGATCCGTTCTGTCTTGGCTTTCGTGAGCGCACCGTTCAGATCGGTCAACCGCTGCACAACGATGTTCGAGGCGCTGTCGGTCACCGACACCGCTCCATTGCGTTCACGGTACGCCTGCAGCGCGGCTTCGCTCGATTCGAGTGTCTTGCGCTGCTCGGTCAACTGCTCGGACAGCCAGTCGGCAGCTTCCTTCGACTCGCTGAAGCGAAGCTCGAGGCTCTGGCCGATGTAAGCCTTGGCCCACGCATTTGCAGCCTGTGCAGCGAAGACGGGGTCACCGGATGTGTACACGATGTCCACGAGCCGGCTGTTGCGAATCGGTTCGATGTCCACTCCGCTCTTGAACTCATCGATTCTGTCGGACTGGCCCGAGGTCTCGTCGACCGCCTTCTGTTCGAGCGCTGCGGAGGTGCTGACGCCGGGTGCCGGTCCGCTGGTCCCGAAGCCGACGGCGCTCGCAAGTCGAGAGATGCCGCTGCTGGCGAGGGACATCGGGTCGAACGACGCCTTCGGCTCGGGCACGTTTCCGAGCGGTCCGCTCCAGAGCCTCAGTTCGTCGATGGTTCGTCGTGCCAGCGTGCGGCTTTGCAGGATGCGGTACTGCGTCTGGTAGAACTCGTCGTTCGACCAACCGTCCTGCGACTGGAACATCTGGTCGAGCGTCTGCACCGACGGCGAGTCCTTCTCGATCATCAGCTGGGTTCGCGCTCGATAGATCGGCGTCTGACGCGCCGCGTTCAGCGACCCGATGATGACGATGAGCAGGAACACCGGCAGCGCCACCCATCGGCGCTTGTAGATCACCCGGACATAGTCGAGGAGGTGGCGTTCCTCCGAGGGCTGCTGTCCGGCAGGTCCCGCCTTCGTGTAGTTGCGATAGGCTGTTGTCATAACCGTTCCTAGAAGAACCGCTCGCGAACGATGATCGTGTCGCCAGGCTTGACGACGTCAGTCAGCTTGGCGCTGAATTCGACGTTCTTTCCATTCTCAGTACGGCGAATGCGGATGCGGTTGTCGGATCCCCGATCGGTCAAGCCGCCAGCGAGCGACAGCACCTGCAGCACGGTCGCGCCGGGTTCTGCCGCGTACGCCCCCGGCGACTTCACCTGACCAGTGACGAACACGGACTGGGCCTTGGGGACGTTGACGGTGTCGCCATCCTGCAATGACATGTTGAGCGTCATGTTGCCGGCCTGGAGCGCCGTCAAATCGATCTTGATGATCTCCGACGGTTCTTCCCCGGGCTTGACGTTGCGCTTCGGGCGCACAACTGTCGCCTCGCGACCCGCCATGGGAGTGGTCGACCCTGCCCTGGCAAGCGCCGACAGCAGCGTCATCTCGCCGTTCAACTGGTATTCGCCCGGCGTGCGCACTTCGCCGATGACGAGAATGCGCTGACTCCTGTAGTTTTCGATAGCAACGGCGACCTGCGGGTTTCTCAGGAAGCCGTCGGCGAGCTTCGCCTTCAGATCCTGTTCGAGCCCGCGCAGTGTCATGCCGCCGGCTTTCACACGGCCAATCTGCGGAAACGTGAACGTGCCGTCTTGTTCGACCGTGTACTTGCCCGTGAGTTCGGGTTCTCCGAAGACGGTGACCGTCAACACGTCCTGTGACCCGACGACGTAATCAGTTTGTGCTGCGCTCGGTGTGACAAACCCGAGCAGACAGGCGATGACGAGCAGGTGCGTTTTCATCGATCCAACCCATAGCTGAACGAAGCACCAACGCGAAGACCCTCGTAGTTCCGCACCACGAGCGAGCCCGAATCTCGTTTCGAGTAAATGGCGTCGAGCCCCAGGCGAAGCGTCTCGGCCGGCCGGTAGCCGATACCGGCGCCGGCTTGCCACGAGCGATCGGTGCGCGCGCGTAACGTCGCGGATGAGACGTGCTTGTAGTCCAGAATCTGTCGCCCTCCGCGTCCGACGAGGTCCCATCGTCGCGCGATGCGCTGTGTCAGCGTGAGACCCGTGTCCAGTTGGGCGTAGTACGGTTCCAGCAGTTCGAACGAGAAGTTCAGGTCTCGGTTCACCCGGAGTTGGACCAGCGTCGAACGTAAGGCGTAGCTTGCGTTCACGTCGGCCACGACACCCGTATAGTCCGGCACCTCGTTGTGAAGCGCATTGAAATGGCGTACGCCCACGAAGACCTGTCCGGAGACGAGCGCCTCGGGCTTCAGCTCGAAGCCCGGCATGACCTTGACGCTGTCGGCGTTGCGGCTCGTGTCGTACACGAACCGATCCTGCATCGCCCCGCCGCGGACGACGAAGACGGTGAGCGGCGTGAGGGCGACTCGCAGCTGGGCATCCTCGGCGTTGGTGCGTCGATCGAGTGAGTTCGCGATTTGATCCCCAAGCACCAGGTCGTTCCGATCGTACCGCGTGGATGTGCGGCCACCTTCGACAAGCAGGGTCGTTTTCCCGGACAGGCGAATCGGCGTGCCGACGTTCACGTGTCCCTGTTTCAGCCTGACGCGCGAGTCGATTTCGAAGCCCGGGCGATCCTTGTTGTCAATGATGCCGGCGGCGATGTACGGCACGAACCTGGAAAGCATCAGGTCCCAACGACCCTCGGCGTTGGTGTTCCACGATCGCTGGTTCGTGTACTTGTTGAAGTACAGATATTGTCCCGACGCCTTGCCGCTCAACCGCGCGGGTCCCGTCTTCAACCAGAGATTCACCGCCGGACCGACGGCGGCCGTCGTGTCCTGCTTCGGGTCGTCGGCTTCGTTGAAGACATTGGAGTCCACGCCGACATTCGATACCGCGATGGAGGGCGTGAAGCGGAGCGCGCCAACCCTGAAGCGAGCGGCCTCCGCAGGATCGAGCGGCGCCTCCTGCGCACGGCCCGGGGCCGCCGTTATGCCGAAGCAGACGAGTGCAAGCGCGGCTACGCGCAGTACGACACGCATGGAACCCGATTGTTTGGAGTGTGGGGAAAATGAAACGCGCCCGCGAACGGTGTGTTCGCAGGCGCGCACGAGAAGCGGCAGGGATGCCGCGACGAACCTTATTGGGCTGCGCTGGCTGGCGTCGAGCCGCCCGCGGCGACGATACCGGCCGTGATTCCCGCTGCTGCCGCAGCCCCGACCAGCCACCAGGCCGCCGGAATGCCGCCGCAGTCGACCACGACGTCGCTCTTGATGGCTTGCTTCGACATGTCGAACGGACCTTCGGTGCAGACCACCTTGCCGTCCTTGTTCAACAGTTCCACCAAGTAGTTCTGCGTCGTCAGGCCGATGAGCGAGAAAGCGCCTTGCGCGTCGAGCGGCGTGCTGCCACCGATCGTGCCGGCTTTCACGTCGCGGGCCCGCACCGTGTACTCGGAGTACGGCTTCTTGGCTTCGTCCTTGGCTGTTCCGGCCAGCGTGGTGCTTTGACCGTACTGACCTGCCGGTGGACGCGCGGTTCCCTGCTGGGCGAACGCAGCCGCAGGCAGCGAGGAGAGAGCGAGAGTCACCACCAACGTCTTGGCTACGAACCGTTGCATCATCATTGAGAGTCGAACCCTTCTGCCGCCAAACAGGCCGGCTCAGCCGATTTCGAGCTGGGGGAAGAGACTCGTTCAGCTGCCCAATCGTCTCAAGGCTTAGCCCAACAGTCAAGCGTCGCCGCGAGAGTAGTGTATCGGACTCTGAACGCCTGTATCGTCTCAGATACATCACGCGTCCCGCCGCGCCTTTCCGTGCATGAGGTTGAGGCGACGCATTTTTCGGTAGAGATTCGTGCGCTGAATGCCCAGCACCTTGGCCGCCTCAGCGATCCGGCCGTGCTGGTGCTGGAGCACGGCCGCGATGTAGTCGCGCTCGAAGCGCGCGCGCGCATGACGCAATGTCGCGTCGAACCCCGCAGGGCTCAGCGTGCCCTCTAGCTGCGTGTGGGCGAGCACGTCTTCGAGTCGAATGAGACCTTGAGGGACAAGCAGAACGAGGCGTTCGAGCAGGCTCCTGAGCTCCGGTGCGTTGCCTCGCCACGGCAGGGCAGAGAGCAAGGTAAGTGCCGGCCGCGTGAGTGTCTTGAGCGGCACCTCGTTTGCCTTGCACAGCTCCTTGAGAAAGTGCGTGGCAAGAACCGGAATGTCTTCCCGGCGCTGTCGCAGTGCCGGAACGTCGATCCGGACGAGAGAGAGCCGCTCGAACAGATCGGGCCGAATGCGCCCTTCCTCGAGTGCCGATTCGACCGAGCCGTCGACGCTTGCGATTGGTCGGAAGTCAAGCATCTGTGTCTCGGCTGTGCCTCCGACCGATACTTCGCGGTCGCGTAGCACCCGGACCAGTCGCGCCTGCGCGCGCGCGGGCAGCTCGAGCGCATTCTCGAGAAACAGAATTCCGCCGCGTGCCTCCCGCAGGCTACATCGTTCGGCGATGCGTTCGAGTGCGCGTCCCTCAGGTGCGGTCGTTCGTCTGGACAACACACCGAATAGCTGCAGTTCGATATCTTCGGGAGACGGACCGGAACAATCGATCTTGACGAACGGCGCGTGCGGGTCGGCGTCGTGGGCATGAACGGCGCGCGCGACCATCTCACGACCGCTGCCCCGTTCGCCGCAAATGAGGATGCCGCAGCGTCCAGCGGCTGCACGCTGAACGATGTCCAGAACCATGGCCATCGCTGGCGACGATCCCGCGATGCCGTACCGCGGCGCATCCGTTGCCTGCGCGAACACGGAATTCAACGCGGACTGTTCCTGCGCGTTCGCGATCAATGCCTCGAGGTCGCGCGCCGATGCGGGCCGAGGCAGCACGTCGAAGACACCCGCGCGCAGAGCATCGGCCGACGTCATCGGCCGCTCAGGGTCCGCGACGCCAATCAACACCGCTCGAGGGTGTCGCGCCCGTACCGCACGAGCCATCCGCAGCGCCTCGCCGTTCTGTCGCAAATCGAGGATGCACAGCACAACAGGGTCGCGGACGCCGGCAACCGCATCTGCTCCGTCTAGTGCCAACGGCAGATAGCCCATGCCGAGCAGCAATGGTTCCAGATCTCGAAGCGCATCGGGCGCGGCGAGCAGAAGTGCAGTGCGTGCGGTGGTGGGTGCAGTGATCACGGCTCGAGCGGCTCGAACGTTCCGGTTCCTGTAACGTCGGCTTCCATTCGGACGAACGATCCATCCCGCGCGTACACCAGACGTCTGTCGGGCTTCCCACGCCCTTGTGTGTCCAGCGCCAGGGTTTCGAGCGTGCCGGCGCGGTACGACTCCCACTTGTCGATCTTGCCGTCACCGTCGGTGTCTTCTTCAATTCGCGTCAAGGCGCCGTCGGTGAAGTACTCCCAGCGAGACACCTTGGCATCGAACTTCGTGGCGCGCTCGACGCGCTCGAGCGTGCGATCCCCGGGCTGGGAGGCACTCGGCGTTCCACTCGCACTCTCGTCCGCTCGATGAAACTCCCAGCGATCCACAACCCCGTCTCCGTTCTCATCCACTTCAACGCGGACGACGCGGGTGCCGTTCATGAATCCCCACGTGTCAGGCTTGCCGTCGTTGTTGCGGTCGTACTCGAGCTTCTCGAGTTTTCCAGATGAGTCGTACGTTGATGACAGCCGTGTACTGTCTCGCGTGGTCTCGCGTGACGACGACGTCGCGCTGCTCGCACCTGAGCAGCCGGCGATCGCAGCGAGCGCGCTCATGGCGAGAACGACGCCGCCTCTTGTTTGCACAATATTTCGCAAATCGACACCAACGCGCCGCAACTACAGCTTCGCCCTCTGAGTCACAGCTGATGTCGATCGCCGCTGATGAGCAAGACCCGCGAGCGTCTATCGGTCGATCAGTCTGTCTCAGTTAGGGTGAGAATCTTGTTCAAAATGATACAACAGACCAGCTACCAACCGTGAAGAATTTGCGCGGTGAGTGTATGAACATACGACATCTTGATGCCGATGAGCTGGTGGCCACAGAAGCGGCCTTGTCGCCTCAAACAGCTGCTGTTAATGCACTTACTGCGCGCTTGCCGCGTCCGCTACGCTTGACTCGGGCCAGCGCCTCGTCGACCTCAGACATGACGCACTGAGGATCGGTCTCGCTCTTCGCTGCCACGACGACTCCCACGCTAATCTTCGGAGACACAGTCGTAGCGCCGGCATTGACGCGGAGATTGGAGATCGCTGTCACCAACGAGCGCGCGACGTGTTCCGCGCCTTCGAGCACTGTGTCAGGCAGGATGATCAGGAACTCGTCGCCACCGATGCGGCACTTGATGTCGGTGCCTCTGAGCATCGACGACAGATGAGTTCCGATTGTTGACAGAATCGCATCCCCAGTCAGGTGCCCGTAGCGTTGATTGATGCTCTTGAGCTGGTCCACATCAAACATCAGGACCGCCGCGGGCCGAGACGTTCTGCGAGCTCGCCGAAGTTCGGCTGACAGCGCTTCCACCGCATACGCCCTGTTGAAGCAACCGGTCAGACTGTCACGAATGCTGCTCTCCTGCGTTTGAGCGAGCAACTGACTGTTGCGAATCGCAATCGCCAGCAGCGACGTCGCGGCGCTCAGCGCGTGTCGCTCCGACCCCGATACGTTGGGCGCATTCCTCACGCCGACGACGCCGACGGTCGCATTCCCAATCACCATCGGGAAGCAGATGTCATTGTCGACAATGACACCAGCGGCCTGGTCGGTACCGTCACCAAAGGCCGACAGCGCCGAGGTCGCGATGACTTCGATGTCCTCGCGTGCCCGAACATTCGAAGCAGTTGCCTCATGGACGAGTGAGTCCCAGCGGTCGCGCCGGCGTGTGACCATCCAGATCTCACGGTTGCCAGCGAACGTTGGCATGTAGCGCCAGAAGATTTGGCGCGTCGCGGTCGGCTCGAGCGCGTGGCCAAGCGCTCGTCCGAAGGCGATCAACAGCTCGAGCTCGGATATGACTGCTCGACCCTGTTCGGCTTCAGCGGAAGCGGCCGCAGCCAGAATCTGCGCTCGACGACGCTGACGATATTGGTGGAGACCGAAGGCCGATACGAGGAGACACAGGCCTGCCACCACGACAAGCTCGGGTCGAGCAACAGCAGGCAGGCGGACGATGAACGCCCGTACCGGCGCCCGGACCGCCACGATGGCACTGGCGATGAGGACGACCGCCCACGCGGCGTGATGGCGATTGAATGAACGCACGGCACTTCCCCCAGCTCGACCAGGGGCCAGCCAGGTTCGGCGGAAGCCCAAGCCTACCGACTCATATCGGTCAGTCATGAGCCTGAGGTTAGCTTCCACCTGGCCCCATCGGGCTTTAGAGGGTTAGTAAGTCGCCAAAAGTCAGGCGAAAACCTGACCACTGTCGCAAGAACATCGTCTGGAAGACTTTCTTCGATCCCGCGGCCGAGTAGTACCGCGGATCTCCAAGAATTCAACCACGAGTGGTCCAGGAGATCACACAGCAACCTATTCAATCAAAATAGGTTACAGCCGATTTTGTGACCGTCGCAGACGGCCCGGCCGGAGCCTTGCAGTTAAAGGAATGTCCCAGCGCGACCGAAACGCAGTCAGCTCTCTGCCTACCGTTATGACCACCACAAGCCGCAGCTCGCAGATCATCGGGAGTAGCGAGGTGATCCTCGACCTGAAGCGCGCCATCGATCGGATCGCTCGCGCGGACGCGAAGGTCCTGATTACCGGCGAGAGTGGCACGGGGAAGGAACTGGTCGCCCGTGCGCTCCACGAATCGAGCAGTCGAGCACAGGCCCCCTTCGCTGCGGTCAACTGCGCGGGTCTCGCGGATGGACTGCTGGAATCGGAGCTGTTTGGCCACCTCAAGGGCAGCTTCACAGGCGCCTATCGCGACAAGGCCGGCAAGTTCGAGGTGGCCGACCACGGAACGATGCTCATGGACGAGGTTGGAGAAATGTCGCTGCGAATGCAGGGCATGCTGCTTCGCTTCCTCGAAACCGGCGAGATACAGAAAATCGGCTCCGACCAGGCGGCCAGCCGCGTCGACGTGCGGATTATTGCGTCCACCAACCGAAACCTTCGTCAGATGGCTGCGGAGGGCAAGTTCAGAGAGGACCTTTACTACCGTCTGAACGTCATCCATCTGTCCGTGCCACCCCTTCGCGACCGTCGGGACGACATTCCGGATCTCGTGCAGCACTTCCTGGCCATGTACGCGGATCGTCACGTTGGCCCGGTTCGAAGCGTCACCCCCGACGCCATGTCCATGATGGCCGACTACCAGTGGCCAGGGAACGTACGTGAACTCCAGAATGTGATTGAGCGCATTGCGCTTACGGGCCGCGAAGCTGCTGCTGGACCCGAGCATCTGCCCTCGGATCTTCGGCGAGCGCGCCCTGCCAGTGTTGTCCCGAACCAGCCGTTCAGGGAGCGGCGTCGAACCGTGTCTGACGAGCTCTATAGCCGCATGATCGAACAGCGCGAATCGTTCTGGACCGCTGTCTACCCCCTATATGTACAGCGAGACATCACACGGGCGAATATTCGCGATCTTGTGCGAAAAGCCCTGCAGGAATCGCGCGGAAACTATAAGATCGTGGCTAAGCTCTTCAATCTCGAACAACGCGAGTACAAGCGGTTCCTCAACTTCCTCCGCAAGAACGAGTGTCAGCTCCCATTTCGGGAGTACCGAGGACTATAGGCAGTATGCGTTTCATTCACCGCCTCATCACACCGATCGTCATCGTCGTCGCCTGCGCAGTGGGTGCCGGAGAAGTCGAGGCCGGTGGCGCACAGGCAAGCCCCGCTGCTCCGAGGGCCACGGCTCCAGCGCGTCCTACGACTCCGACCGGAACGCAAGCTGGTGCAGCTCAGCCTGCTCCGCGAGCGACGCCACCAGCCAACCTGCCCGAAGGTGTCGCCACACCGACCGGTTACATCATTGGTGCTGACGACGTTTTGGTTGTGATCTTCTGGCAAGACAAGGAAATGTCGGGCGAGGTCGCCGTACGTCCGGACGGCAAGATTACCCTGCCGCTCATCAACGACGTGCAGGCCGCGGGCCTGACGCCGACGCAGCTGCGGGATTCCATCGAAGAAGCTGCGGCGAAGTTCCTTCGTGAGCCCAACGCCACAGTGGTGGTGAAGCAGATCAACAGCCGGAAGGTGTACATCACTGGTCAGGTCACCAAGCCCGGAGGCTATTCGCTGACAGTGCCGACGACCGTGCTCCAGCTGATCGCGATGGCCGGCGGCCTGATGGAGTACGCCCAAAAGGACCGCATCGTCGTACTTCGCACCGAGAACGGGAAGCAGACGTCTTATCGCTTCAACTACAAGGAAGTCGCACAGCAGAAGAACCTCAATCAGAACGTCTTGCTGCAAATCGGCGACACGGTGCTCGTCCCGTGAGACCAGCTCCAGTTCTTTTCGTACTCGGTGTCCTCTTCGGCGCAGCCGCCGTTGCCCACGGGCAGCCGCAGGTTCAAGCGCAGGCTCCCCCGGAGCGTCGCTTGACGACCGATCCGCCGGGCACCACCGTCGATGGACCCTGGGCACTGAGCATCTCTGGCTTCCAGGCGTACGACGGCAGCAACTCGAAGACGATTGAGGGTGTGACCGGTACGTCGATCGTCTCGGGAGCGAACTCGGGAGAGAGCATTCGGCTCAAGCTGACACGTGCGGGCAGGAAATCGGGGTACACGTTCGATGCCGGGAACACGCTGATCTACTATCCGGGAGATTCCTCGCTGATGTCGGACTCGGACATCGGTTCCTCTCAATGGTTCAGGGTTGGCCGCAACACCACCATCTCTGCGGCTCAAACGGCCAACCGATCGCCCTACTACAACGTCGGCGCGTTTCCGGGAATCGGCAACTACGGCGGCACCGATCTCTCGCGGCCCTTTGTCCCGACACTCGCCACCGGCGGCCAGACCGCGGGCACCTACCGGTTCACAGTCGAGACGAAGGCGACGCACGTCATCGACCTGCGAAATAACATCCAGGCCACCTACAACGTGATGGGAAACGGCGTGGCCGGCGTCCAGTCACGTTCCGTCATGCACGAAGTCGGCGGCCGGTATTCGCATCTCATCAACCGCACGGTTGGCTATCACCTTGGCTACTCGTTCGGGAACGCGCATTTCGGCGGCGTTTCGCCGACGGTGCTGCACAACATCGACGTGGGGTTGGACCTTCACAAGGAAATGTCCTTGACGCGGCGGACAACGTTCAGCTTCACCACGGGAACCACCTTCATCAAGGCAAACCCGGTGAACACGGCGGTTGCTGTCGGACCGACGAAGCAGTTCAACGTTCTTGGCCATGCGATCTTGACGCACTACATCGGTCAGACCTGGAGTGCGGCCGCCAGCTACGACCGTGGCTGGCAGATGCTCGACGCCGTGCTCATCCCCTACTTCAGCGATGGCGTGACTGCGGCCATTGGCGGAAATGTGGGCAAGCGCACGACGCTTGGCTTCTCCACCGCTTTGATCTCGGGCGCGCCGCTCGGCATCGACTCGGTGACCAAAGACCGCGCATTGATCGAGAGCGCCTGGCTCCAGGTTTCACTGGGCCGGAAGCTGACGGCGTACGCACAGTACACGTTGTACGGACAGCGCTTCACGCTGGACGGCCTGTCGGCGATCGACCTGCCGCAACGATTCAACAGGAACACCGCGCGCGTGGGGCTGACTCTGGTACTGCCCCGCAACCATGCCCCGCAACCGCCAGTGAGGTGACGGAGTGATACCCGGAAAACCGATCGACCCGCAAGATCTGTTGAATGTCTTTCGTCGCTGGCCAGCGATTCTGATCCCCTTTGCGGTGGTCACGGCGCTGAGTGCCGTTGTCGTGACCTTTCTCCCGAACCGGTACCGGTCAGAGACGCTGATCCTGGTCGTGCCGCAACGTGTGCCGGAAGAGTACGTCCGCTCTACGGTCACGACGCGTATCGAAGACCGGCTCCGCTCGATCAATCAACAGATCATGAGCCGCACTCGCCTCGAGCCAGTCATCAAGGAGTTCAATCTCTATCCGAACGAGCTGAGAACCGGCCTCATGGAGGACGTCGTCGAACAGATGCGGAAGGACATCAAGACCGAGACCATCCGCAGCGACGCCTTCCGAATCAGCTACCTGTCGGACACCCCGCGCACCGCGATGCGGGTCACCGAACGGCTGGCGTCCATGTACATCGACGAGAGCCTGCGCGACCGGGAAGTGCTGGCCGATAGTACGAACCAGTTCCTCGACTCGCAATTGGTCGCGGCCAAGGATCGACTGGTGGAGCACGAGAAGAAACTCGAAGCGTACAAGATGCGTTTCAGCGGTCAGCTTCCGACACAGGTCCAGTCGAATCTGCAGGTGATGCAGAACGCCCAGATGCAGATCCAGTCGCTGCTCGACTCGTTGAACCGCGACCGCGATCGGCGTCTCGTGCTGCAGAGCCAACTGGCCGACATGGACACCTCGACTGACGGCGTGCTTTCCTCCGAAAGAGAGGCCCCGCTGCCCCCGGCTGCCGCTGAACTGGCCAAAGGGAGGAAGGACCTCGACGATGCTCGCAGACGCCTGAGGGACACCCATCCCGATGTGATCAAACAACAGCGTGTTGTGGCGGACCTCGAACTGAAGGCTGCGGCCGAAGCCACGATGCTCGAGTTGACCCCCGCCGATAAACGCGTACGACTTCGCGCCGACCCGGTCGAGGCTGCACGTCTGGCCCGTGTGGATCAGACCAAGACCGAACTGGAAAGCCTCATCCGCCAGATCGGAGCGAAGGAACAGGAAGAGGTGAGGCTGCGCAGTGTAATCGGCGAGTATCAGGGCCGTGTCGAATCGGCACCGGCCCGCGAGTCCGAGCTCACCGAATTGATGCGCGACTACGAGACCCTGCAGCGTTCGTACACCTCGCTGCTGCAGAAGAAGGAAGAAGCGCAGGTGTCCGCGAACCTCGAACGGCACCAGATTGGCGAGCAGTTCAAGATTCTCGACCCGGCTCGCCTGCCCGAGAAGCCATACAGTCCAAACCGCCCGTTGTTCTACGGCGCGGGCGCTGCGTTGGGATTGGGAATGGGGCTGCTTCTCGCCGGCTTCCTCGAGTATCGCGACACGACGCTCAAGACCGACGCCGATGTCGTCGCCACACTCATGCTGCCAGTGCTCGCGATGATTCCGGAGCTGACGACGCCCGCCGGCGCCCTGGCTGTCGAAACGAAGCGCAAGCGCATCGTTCAAATGGTGTTTGGGACGCTGGCTGTAGTGGTCATCGTCGTCGTCTCGGTTCTACTTCGTCAGTGAGCATCTCGATGACCAATTACGACACGACACAAGACCGCGCTCTGAGGGGCGTTGACGACGACGGCGCCTGGGGAGAAGCGGCTCGGGTGCCCCCGGGCGTCGGATCGGCTGCACAGACGGCGGAACGGCTCCTGGCGCTTGGCGCGTCCCAGCCAGGCAGGCTCGTGATCAGTCCTGATGCGGCGCCAACGGCCATCGAACAGTATCGACGCCTCGGTGCGGTCATGTACCAGGCCCAGGCGAATCGTCGCATCAAGACCGCGATGGTCACGAGTGCGTTTGCCGCGGAAGGTAAGTCGCTGTCGACCGCCAACATTGCGCTCACCTTGAGCGAGTCGTATCGCCGGCGCGTGCTGTTGATCGATGCCGACTTGCGACGACCGACGCTGCACGACACCTTCCAGATTCCGAACCTTGCTGGCGTGTCGGATTGGCTGAAAGGCGACGGGGGCGGGCGTCTGCCGCCCCTGGTCGAGATCACCCAGCACCTGACGCTCTTGCCCGGTGGCAGACCAAGCAACGATCCCATGAGTGGACTCACGTCCGAACGCATGCGTCGCCTGCTCTCCATGGCAGCCGAGCGATACGATTGGGTCATTCTCGACACGCCACCTGTCGCGTTCCTGCCAGATGGTCACCTGCTCTCGGCCATGGTCGACACCGTCGTTCTGGTGGTCGTGGCCGGCCGGACGCCCGCGCCGGCTGCCCAGCGAGCGGTCGAAGAGATCGGACGCGAGAAGATCATCGGCGTCGTGCTGAACCGAGTCGCGAATGCGACCCTGCAGGCGTACGGTCAGACCTCGTACTACACCAGCTACCGCAACGCCCCAGCTGCGCCGGATCCGCAGCGGGAGCCCCGCGGATAGATGTGGACTCGTCGGATCGCTCGGCGCGTCTTGGTGCTGGGCGTCTTCGAAAACCTGCTCATCATGCTGGCGGTCCTCGCCAGCGTGTGGATGCGCCTCGGCGACGACGGGTGGCTCAAGTTCACGCTTGAAGCCGGGTATCTGAAGACCTGGTTGATCGCCACCGTTGTGCAGCTATGCCTGTACTTCGCCGACCTCTACGACTCGCGCACCTACGCTGAGCCCCGCGAACTCTTCATCCGCCTGGTCCAGGGCCTCGGCGCCGCCTCATTTGTCCTTGCGGTGCTCTACTTCTGGATTCCCGCACTGGAAATCGGCCGCGGCGTCTTTCTCATCGCCAGCCTGCTCATCGTTCTCATCGTGTCGGGTTGGCGTTTCGCCGAACGCTGGCTGCGCGGCCGCACGTCGCGTGAACGGTTGCTGCTCGTGGGAACCGGCCCCCAAGCCATCGCACTGGCGCGTGAACTCTACGCGCGGCGCGTGGAGCTGTCGGTGGACATCATCGGGTTCATCGACGCTGACGCCACGAAGGTGGGTCAGGGTGATCCTGGCACGCCCAACATCATCGGCACGATCGACGACATTCCCGCCATCGTGGCCGAGCGACAGGTGAACCGTGTGATCGTCAGTCTGGCGGACGCGCGTGGCAAGTTGCCCATGGATCGCCTGCTGCAAATGAAACTCGCCGGCGTCCAGTTCGATCATCTGGCGTCGGTGTACGAGGAATACACAGGCAAGATCGCCATCGAGAATCTGCGACCGAGCTGGTTCGTGTTCTCGAGCGGGTTCCACAAGAAGGAATGGCTGCTCGCCATCAAGCGGCTGTTCGACGTGCTGGCGGCCGCGGGCGGTCTGCTGCTCGGCGCGCCGCTCATGCTGCTGGTCGCCGCTGCCGTCAAGTACACATCCGACGGACCAATCCTGTATCACCAGACCCGCGTCGGCCAGCATGGACGCCACTTCGTCGTCCACAAGTTTCGCTCGATGCGCACCGATGCGGAGGCTGGTACCGGCGCCGTCTGGGCGTCGAAGACCGATTCGCGCGTCACGCCGATTGGTCGATTCCTGAGAAAGACCCGCCTCGACGAGATGCCCCAGCTCTGGAATGTGCTCGTTGGCGAAATGAGCCTGGTCGGACCCCGACCGGAGCGGCCCGAGTTCGTCGCGAGCCTCACCAAGCAGATTCCGTTCTACGGCGAACGACACGTCGTGAAGCCTGGTGTCACGGGATGGGCGCAGGTGAGCTACGCGTACGGCGCGAGCGTCGAGGATGCCCTCGAAAAGCTCCAGTACGATCTGTACTATGCGAAGAACCTCACGCTGCCCTTCGACCTGTTGATCGTTTTCCAGACGGTCAAGACGGTGCTGCTGCGTCGAGGCGCGTCATAATTCGCAAGCGCGTTCTCTTTCTCGACGATGCCTGATCGTCATCGACCAGCGGACGCCGCCTGAACCCAATCGCGCTTTGATGCGAACAGGCGGATAGTCGCCCCGGAGGCTGTCGTGCGGCTCCTCGCCATCACCCGACGGACCCAACCGAAAGAGGCATTTCACGAGCGGCCGGACTTTGCCGACCTCGCGCGGCATCACGACCTGTGCATCATCTGTCCGGTTCCCTGGACTGCGATGATGCACGCGGTTGTCGGCGGCCTTCGCTCCGACACCGCCGAGTGGTCCGACGGCGTTCAGGTGCTCTATCCGACCTACTTCACAACACCCGGCCTCCAGCTAGATCGCGACGGCACGTCGTTCGAGCGTAGTGTCCGTGCCACCGTGCGCGGACTCGTAGGCCAACAGAAGCCGGATGCGATCCTCAGCTCCTGGTCGTACCCCGACGGCTGGGCGGCTGTGCGGCTGGGTCAGCAGACCGGACTTCCTGTTGTGCTGCACGTGTCCGGGTCCAGTTCGCCGCTGCCCGATGGCAGTCGCGGAGAGCGCATCATCCAGGAGTTGTGCGGCGCCGATGCCGTGATTGCGACCAGCGGTGCGCACGGACGCAGACTGGTCGCGCTCGGAACACCGAAGCACCGGGTGCACGTCGTGCCGGAGGGCATCTCACGCGCGCAGTTCCACGCCGGTGCGCAAGATGACGCGCGGCGAAGCCTCGGGCTGCCCCAGTTCGGGCGCATCGTCCTCTTTGCGGGTGACACGGCCGCGTCGAGGGGCGCCACTGATCTCGTCAAAGCCTGCGCCATCCTGCGCGACCGCGGCATTGCCTTTCGGTGTCACTTTGTCGGGCAGAAACTCGGAACGAGCCGTCTTCGGCGCGTGATCCGCTCGCGAGGCCTCGAGGACCATATGTTCTTCGCGGGCGTGGACACGCACGCTGACCTCGCCGACTGGTTTCGAGCGTGTGACGTGCTTGCACTTCCCAGTTACGCCGAGAGCATCGCAGTCGTGCTCCGGGAAGCGATTGAATGCGGCGCGCCGTTTGTGACGACCCGAGTTGGCGGCAATCGTGAAATCGCGCACCCGTCATATAGCCGTCTGGTCATCGCCGGAGCCATCGGCGACCTGGCTGATTCGCTTGCCGAGATGCTGGAGCGTCCGCTGAATGTGCCCCGCGACCTGGTCGAGAGTGTCAATCTCACGCGAGAAGCGTCGGCTGCCTTGTTCGCCGAGCATTTGCAGACCGTCGTTGATCGCAGGTCCGCGATGCGGACTCGCCGATCCCACCACGAGGTCCGCACGTTGCCCTTGCGTGCGCTCGCCAGAAACCCGCGCTATGTTCGCGTCGACCCGACGCCAGAACGGTAGTCCAGAAGGTCCGGCCTGGCGTCAAAGGCGCGCACTGGCTGCAGCGCTGGCGCGAGCCGAATCAGACTCGGCGCTGCTGGGCCGTATCTGCCCATGGGTCGGCACGTTGTGTCCCAGGCCACCCTTCTTCAGCGCGAGAAATGGCTGCTCGACCAGTCGCCACGAGAGTGCAGCAAGTGCGAACGACAGCGCGAAGATGAGCGGGACAGCCGTCAGGTTGCCGCTCCATCCAAGGTAGATGAACGCGTTGACGATCGGCATGTGGTAGACGTACACCCCGTACGACAGATCATTGCGTCGCAGCAGTCGTTCTGACAGCGTCGGCAATGTAAACGCCACGGAAAACACCGCGGCCGCCAGAATGACAAAGAGAATTGGGTGGATGTCGTTCGACGTCGGCCACCCCGCGTACACCCGCGCATACGCCGCCACCGCCAGGTACGCGGCAGCCATGATCAGCCCTCGACCGGCCAACAGCGCGTGCAGTTCCGCAAAATATCGCTGTGCGAGCACGCCGAGCAGAAACATGTAGAACCACGGGAGGAACGACACGTTGAAAAGTTTCACCACGATCGTGCGATTGTTATCGGGGTCGAGGTGCCAGAGCAGGGTGTTCGCGATCAAGGAAATCCCGGCGAGCCCGCACAGCGTCAGCAGGCTGCGCCGATTCTTACTGTCACCGCACAGCCAGTAGACAAGCGGCACGAGCACGTAGAACTGCAGTTCGACGGCAATCGTCCACAGGCTGCTGTTCAAGACGCCTACGCCGAACCCACGCATGAAGTCCGGGTTGAAGAACTGGACGAACGTCATCTGCGCGATGATCCAGGCCGTGAATGTCACGGGCGAAACTGTCGGGCGCGGCAAATATCCGAGAGCGAACACGCCGGCCACGCTCACGATGGTGCAGACGATGAGGGCTGGGTAGATGCGCAGCGCTCGATTGCGCGCATATTGCCAGAGGGTTGCGCTGCTCTCGTAAGACTTGCTGATCAAGAAGCCGCTGACGAAGAAGAAGATCGGCACGCCCGGCAACAACAGCGTCGCGAAGACGAATCGATCGACGAGTGCGGACGTGTTGAACAGCTGCAGGTAGTTGAGCGCGTGGTGGGCAACGACCTGGCTCGCGGCGAGCAACCGAAGAAGATCGAAGTTGTTCGTGCGAATGCTTGGTCTGGTCATCTGCTCAGGCGGCTATCGTAGACCAGAAGTGGCAAGCTCATCCACATAGTTCCGCCGTACTTTCCCGCTGTCAGAGAGCGGCTTCGCCTGTCGGCCAACCGGCTCAGACGGCCGTCCGGACACCATCCGGGCAGCCTGGCAAACTCAGCCATTGACGGGCGGCGCTCCGTCGTGAGAAGTTCTACCAGGCGGTCGTCCAGGCGTCCTCCGCAGTTTCTGGCAGGGACGGGGTGTGTGGCCTCGAACTCCTGGGGCGCCAGCCGAGCCAACTTCGCTGAAGCCGAGGCCGTCGCAATCCGATAGAACTCAGGTGACGTTCATGCGCCCGGTGAGGCTGTGCGCGTCGAACCAGGTGGGCCTCGAGCTGGCGCAGTGGTCTAGGTCCCAGATGTCGCCGGTGACGTTCCAGCCGCCGAGTGAAGCGATCCCGAACCACTCGTCCTCTCACACTCACTTTCAGCCGCCTGCCAGACCGTAGGAAGGACAAGGAGCACGAACCCTTTGCAACCGATCACCAACTCTTCGAAGGAAACCCCGGTAGCCATCGTTGGCCTGGGCTACATCGGCGCGGTGTCTGCCGCTTGTCTGGCACGACTCGGCCATCGGGTGTACGGCATCGAGCGCGACCCGGTCAAGGTGGAGCGTCTCCGGGCGGGCTTCGCACCGTTTCACGAGCCGGGCCTGGAGCCCGAGCTGAAGACCCAGGTCGACAACGGGCGAGTCACGATTCACGAGCACCTGTCCGACATCATTGGCGAGGTCGACATCGTCCTTATCTGCGTAGGCACCCCGACCGCCGACGATGGTTCGCACATGCTGGCGCAAGTAGACCGCGCGTGTCAGGAAGTGGCGGCGGCTGTGGCGGCGTCCGGATCGACGCGAGACATCATGGTCGCGGTGCGAAGCACGGTCCCGCCCGGCACGACAGCCGCCATGCGCGATCGCTTCTTTTCGGCGTTGCCCAATGTGTCGTTGGCCTACAACCCTGAGTTTCTACGCGAGGGCACGGCCATCGCCGACTTCTTCGCGCCTGGGCTCATCGTCGTCGGCGCGACCGACGACGCCGTCGCGCAGCGGATGCTCGATCTGTATGCCGGCATTCCTGACTCGCCTCGGCGCGTGCTGTCACTGGCGGCGGCCGAGATGGTCAAGGGTGTGTGCAACGCCTTCCACGCGCTCAAGATTGCCTTCGCCAACGAAACCGGGACGCTGGCCGCGGCCTGTGGCATCGATCCGGACGAGTTGATGGGTGTCATCTGCGACGACACGCGACTGAACATCTCGACCGTGTATATGCGCCCTGGCTTCGCCTTTGGCGGTTCGTGTCTGCCCAAGGACCTGCGCGCGATCAATCACCTGGCAGGGCTGAAGCAGACCGCACTGCCGCTCTACGCCTCGATGTTGCCGAGCAATGAGGCGCACCTGGATCGCGCCGCCGTTGCCGTGGCCGCGTTGGGCAAGCGGAAGGTCGGGCTGATCGGCATCAGCTTCAAGCACGACACCGACGACATGCGCGAGAGCCCGGCGCTCGGGCTCGCCTCTCGCCTGTTTGCGCGCGGTCTCGAACTGCTCGCGTACGACTCCGACATCAAGGTGGAATTGCTGCACGGCGTCAACCTGGCAACCTGGGAGGCGGCTGTGCCTGGCGGCAAGTCCGTCATCAGCCCGTCGCTCGACCGCGTGCTTGGCTGGGCAGAGTGCATCGCGATTACCAAGAAGATGTCGCCGGGCGTGCTCAGTGTCATCAAGGCTTCGGGCCTGCCCACTATCGACGTGCGTCGCCTGGGCGTGGCCGAGCAGCGAGCGTCGTGAAGATACTCTGGGTTTGCCCGGTCCTGCTGCGCCCGATCTCGAACGGTTCGCAGATTCGCACCAACGGCATACTCTCGCACCTCTCGAAGCTCGCCGAGGTTCACTACGTCGGCTTGCAGCAGGAGTGGCAGACGAGGGACGGTCACGAGGAGTACTGCTCGGAGTTCTATTCGTTCCCGTGCGATCCGCCGCCGCGCAAGTCGTTGAAATTTGCCTGGGAGGCCGCGACCAACCTGGCGGCGACCATGCCGCTGACCGTGGCGCGCTACCAATCGGCGGCAGCGTTAGCGAAGGTGAAGGAACTGGTCGCCCGCAACCGGTACGATTCCATCGTGGTGGACTTCTTGTTGTCCGCTCCCAACGTGCCGCAACTGGAAGACACGGTGCTGTTTCAGCACAACGTGGAGGCGCGCATTCGCGGCCGGCTGGCCGAGCAGGCGCCCGGCGGGCTCGTTGGCTGGTATCTGCGCAAGGAAGCGGCGCGGCTGGCGGCGTACGAGGAGCACGTGTGTCGCCGCGTCAAGCACGTGATCGCCGTGTCGGAGACCGACGCGGACTTCATGGTGAAGGAATACGGAGTCCAAGTCCCTTCGACGGCGCAGACCGGCGTCAACGTCGAGTTCTTCTCGCCGGCTGGAAAGAACGCGGCGGCCGGGCAGCCACCCTCGCGGGAGTTGTTGTTTGTCGGCAGCCTCGACTACATGCCGAACATCCAGGGCCTGCTGTGGTTCACGTCGACGGTGCTGCCGATCATCTGGAAAGCGCGACCCTCCACGACGCTCGATATCGTCGGCAAGAAGCCGACCGCTGAAGTGTTGAAGCTGGCCGAGGGCGAACCGCGGATTCGCGTGTTTGGCAACGTGCCCGACGTGCGTCCGTACCTGTGGGAATCGAAGATGTCGATCGTCCCGTTGTTTGCGGGCAGCGGGACACGATTGAAGATCTATGAGGGGATGGCGGCCGGCGTGCCGGTGGTGTCCACCCCCATCGGCGCCGAAGGCCTGATGTACACCGACGGGGAAACCATTCTCATCGGCGACACGGCGGACATGTTCGCGAAGCAGTGCCTGAGTTTGCTGGACGATGCCGCGCGGCGTGAGCGATTGTCGCGCGCGGCGCAGGCGATGGTAGCCGAGCACTTCGACTGGAGCGGCGTGGCGCGCGGGTTCCTCGAGATTCTCGAGCGGCACCGGCGATAGACCCCATTGACGTCCGACATTCTCGTGACCGGCGCGGGCGGGTTCATCGGCAGACACCTGGTGGGTCGGATGCTAGCCCTTGGTCGCCGGGTGCGTGTGCTCGTGCGTCGTCCTCCCGATGTTTCGTGGCTCGCCGATTCCCGTGTGGAGATCGTTCAAGGAGATCTGAGTGACCCGGCGCTCGTCGCTCGCGCGGTTGACGGTACACGTCTCGTGTATCACCTCGGTGCGACCATGCAGGGGTCGCCGGCAGACTTCGAGCGAGGGACAATCGCGGGAACGCGGAACGTCGTGGCAAGCGTGTCCGCGAGTCCGGCGACACGACTCGTGTACGTCAGTTCGTTGAGCGTCCTCCACGCAGCGGCGGCGCGCCCTGGCTCGATCGTTCGGGAAGACTGGCCTCTCGAGCCCCAGCCTGAGTTGCGCGGCCTCTACACCGGCACCAAGCTGCGAGCCGAAGCGGTGGTTCGCGATGCCGTCCACACGCAGCAGATGAGCGCGGTCATCGTGCGGCCCGGACAGGTCGTCGGCCGGGGCACACAATTGATGACGCCTGCGGTTGCACGGAGGGCCGGCAGGTGGCTGGTGATCATCGGCGACGGCCGGTTGGTGCTGCCTCTGGTCTACGTCGAGGACCTGATCGACGCCCTCCTTGCCGTGGCCGACCATGACGTGTTCGATGGTTCCGTGTTTCATATCGTGGATGAATCTGCCGTGACACAGAACGAGCTGACCGATCGCTACAGGGCCGCCGTGCCGGAGCATCTGCGCGTTGTGCACATCCCAGTAGTGGCCATGCGCGCCGTAGGGTTGGTCGCGCAACTCGCCGCGGGCGTGCTCGGTCGCACGCCGCCGCTATCGCCGTATCGGATCGCGTCGGCGCTTGCGCCGTTGCGATTCGACTGCCAGGCGGCGCGCGGCCGCGTGCAGTGGACCCCGCAAGTGGGTGTCCAGCGCGGATTGGATATCGTCCTGGGCAGTCACTCATCGGAGGCTGCAGGAGCCGCGAGGGGCACACGTTCATGAAGCAGCGAATCGCCATCGTCGGAGCCGGTCTGTGCGGCTCGCTCCTGAGTACCCTCCTGCGCGATCGATTTGACGTGACGCTCATCGAGCAAGGCGACCGGAAGCGACCGCTCTTCACCGACGTCGATTGCGACACGGGCGACGTCAATTCGTCGATCAACCGCGCCGAGGGACTCGGCGGCACGACCAACTACTGGCACAACGCACTCATCGAACTGACGGAAGCCGACCTGCGGAAAGCGGGCATCAGGTCCGGCTCGCTGGAACCCTACTACTCGAAGGCCTGGGAGTTCTTCCTGTCCGCGGACGAATTGCGCGAGTGCAACCGGGTGCGGGACATCAACCGAAAGACCGAGAAGGGCGGTTGCACCATCGCCCACATGGTGTTGCCACGTTCGCGCTCGAACATGTGGCAATTGGCCAACGCCAGACATCCTGGCGCCGAGATACGCATCGTCTACGGCAAGACGCAGACCCTTGTGGCCGCCAGCGGAAACACGCCCGCGTACGCCGTGGTGGAGACGTCGGACGGCATCAAACGGATTGAGGCCGACCATATGCTGGTCTGCGCCGGCGGCCTGGGAACGCCGGCGCTGCTCGCGCGATCGCTCAGCGATGCGCCGATGTTCTGTATGGGCTATCACGACCACCCGATGGCCTATGTCGCCAAGATTCGGCTGCGCCCGGATAGTCGACTGAAGACCGTCTCGTGCACCACCACCGAGACGACCGAGGTGCGGGCGGGCCTGGTCTACGAGGTGGACGACATCAAGACGGTTGTCTATCTCCGGCCTGCCTTGAATCTGGGGTTACGCTCGCTGCGGGGGCCGGCTCGGTTCATCTTGTCCGATCTGCGCAACCACCCCTCCTCGCTCACGAAGATCTTCCAGCTGCTCGTCAACCCCGAGGCGATTCGCGAGGCCGTTCTCTTCAAAACGAAGTACGGATTCCGAGGCGACTACTATTCGGTGCTCCTCCTGGGCGAGCAGACGCCGATTGAGACACGCGGTCTGGCTGTGGAACCGGGCAGGAAGCCTCGCCTCAACTGGCACGTCACCGCTCCGGAGCATCGCGCCTACGAAGAGAGCCTTGCGCGATTCTTCGAAGAGTTCTCCGCCGACATCGTCGAGAAGCGGCAGATCCCGGCGACAGAGTGGGAGTTCCGCAACGCGGCGCATCACTCTGGCGGAGCGCACCGTTTCCTGTCGGACCCCGGAGAGCTCAGTCTCGGTTTCTTCAGCGTGAAGGACATGCCGAGCGCGTATGCCTGTGACGCGTCGCTGCTTCGTGCGGCCGGCATTGCCAATACCGGTCTGACGCTCGTGGCCCTTTGTTTCCGGATGGCGGAACTTCTGTCTGCGGTTCGGTAGACACAGCACGACATGCTGCGCGCGGACTGCACATCCTGGCGTAAGTACCGACGCGGATGGTACTTTTGAAACACTCGCTTCTGCCGCTCAGGTAGAATGCTCTCTTCAGTGCGTATTCTCGCCCTCACGCAGCTCTACCCCACACCGCTGCAGCAGGGGCTGGCTTCGTTCAACCGCCAGCAGTTCGCTGAACTCTCTCGCCTCCACGAACTGAGAGTCATCAGGCCCATCCCCTGGCCAGTCGCGGCACTGCAGTGGATTCGAGGTCAGTCAATTGCGGCGGTGCCCGTGACACCCGGCAGCGTCGCCGCACAATATCCCACCTACTACTACATGCCGCGCGTGCGGAGCGATCTCTTCGGACCGTGCCTCGAGAGCAGCGTCCGAAAGTCGGTCGAGCGCATGATCGAGAGCTATCGACCCGATGTACTGCTCACGTCGTGGGCGCACCCGGATGGGTGGGCGACAATGCGGTTTGGCCGGCGCGCGGGCTTGCCGGTCGTCTTGAAGGTACTGGGCTCTGATGTTCTGGTGCTGGCAAAGGGCCGCCGGCGTCAACCCATCGTGGACGCGCTGTGCGGTGTTGACTCCGTGATCGCGGTCAGCGAAGACCTCGCTCGTCAGACTGTCAGCCTGGGCGCCTCTCCCAGCCGCGTACATGTCGTGCCCGAAGGTCTGGACACGGAGATCTTCTCACCGGGTGATCAAAGTGTTGCCCGGTTGCGCCTGGGACTACCAGCGAGCGGCAGGATCATTCTGTTTGTCGGCAACCTCCTCAGATCAAAGGGCGTCGTTGACCTCGTGCACGCGTGCGCGCTGCTTCGCGATCGCGGCGTCCAGTTCGGCTGCCGCATTGTCGGACAAGGTCCGGACGCAGCCATTCTCGAGCGGGCCATTCGAACGTCCCACCTCGCCGACCATGTCTCTTGCGTTGGCGGGCGTCCGCACGCCGAGCTTGCCGACTGGTTCAGGGCAAGTGATGTCGTGACGCTTCCCAGCTACACCGAGGGCATTCCCAACGTGCTCCGCGAAGCCATTTCGTGCGGCAAGCCGTTCGTGTCCACGTCCGTCGGTGGAATCCCAGAAATCTCCCACCCCTCATTCAGCCGCCTGGTGCCTCCAGGTTCGATCGCCGAGTTGGCCGACGCGCTGGCGCACATCCTGGAAGACGTTCCACAGATCGATCGCAATATCGTTCAACGGATCAACATCTCCTGGGCAGAGTCGGCACGACTTCTCGCCGGCCACCTGAAGGCCGCTGTCGATGGGCGGTCCCGTCCGTAAATGGCGTCGCCGTAGACGGGTGGCCCTCGTTTCTTCGTCGAATTGCCTCCACACGACGTGGAGACGACCAGGCACTGCTGAGTAGGCTACAATCGGCTCGCTATGCACACACGCGCGCTCGTCACGTCTGCCTTTGCCACGACCACTCTGGTGATTGCTGGACTGGTCGGGTCACAGATTGGCCTCGCTGAGCCGCAGGACGCCCCGGTGGCGACGGCGGGGCGCGGCACTGTCATCGCGCCGACCGCCGCCGCGCGTGTCGCAGCCGGCACGCAGGGAACGTCCACCAGCACGACGCCGATGGCGAGCACGACGCCGATGGCGCTGGGCATCAACGCCTCACTTGGTGGCCGGCGGGCACTCGCGCCCGATTCTGCGTGGAACACGCCGATTGATCACCTGCCTGTCGATCCGCAGTCCGACAGGCTCATCGCGTCGATGGGCGCCGATGTGCCCCTGCATCCCGACTTCGGCACCGTGTATCAAGGTCTGCCGGCGGGTATTCCGTACGTCGTCGTTTCGGGAGACGAGAAGCGGTACCCGGTTGTGTTCGACTACGAAGCGGAGAGCGACCATGTGCTCTATCCGATACCGCCGAACCCACCGATCGAAGGGGTGGCGCCAGGCAAGATGCCGTCAGGCGACGGTGACCATCACCTGCTCGTGATCGATCGCGACAATGCCCGACTATTCGAGTTGTACAACGTTCGCTTCGTCGATGGAAAATGGCACGCCGGCTCCGGAGCGGTCTTTGATCTCTTCGGGGACACGAAGCGACCGCGAGGCTGGACCTCGGCCGATGCTGCCGGGCTCCCGGTGTTTCCCGGTTTGGTGCGCTACGACGAAACCGTCGAGCGAGGCCTGATCGACCACGCCCTTCGGTTCACCGTCGCCAAGACACGCAACGCGTTCACCGCGCCGGCGTCTCACGCTGCCAGCAAGGACGACAACCCGGCCCTGCCGCCCATGGGGGTTCGGGTCCGCCTCAAGGCATCAGTCGACGTGAATGCGTTTCCAGTGCAGGTGCGGCCAATCCTGGTGGCGATGAAGCGCTACGGAATGATCCTCGCCGACAACGGCTCGCCCTTCTACTTTTCCGGTGCGCCTGACCCGCGCTGGCGTGACAGCGACCTCGACCAACTCAAGAAACTCAAAGGGCGAGACTTCGAGGTGGTTCAAATCGGAACCGTGAGCCCCCCGTAGACTCACGCGCACGTGCGCAACTCCCGCCCTTACGCTCTCGGGGCTGCCTCGGACCAACGTGTGAGCTGCGAGACACGACCGCGGCCGGCAGATCTTCACACCATGAAAAACAACCGAGTCTTGATTACAGGTGGGGCCGGATTCATCGGGTCCCACACGGCTGACGCTCTTGCGAACAAGGGCTTCCGGGTACGGATCCTCGACAGTCTCCAGGAAGAGGTCCATCGCGGCAAGTGGCCCACGTACATTCAGCGCAAGGGCTACGAGCTGATCCGCGGCGACGTTCGGGACAAGAGCGATTTGGTCCGCGCCCTTCGCGAGGTCGATTACGTGTATCACCTCGCCGCCTATCAGGACCAGCGATCCGACTTCAGCAAGTTCTTCACGACGAACACGGTCAGCACCGCATTGCTGTACGAAATCGCCGTGGAAAAGGCGCTGCCACTCAAACGGATCGTCACGGCGAGTTCTCAGTTCGTGTACGGCGACGGCCACTATCAATGCGCGCACTCACGAAAGACCTTTCAACCGGAACTGCGCACCCGCGTCGCCCTGGAACACGGGATCTACGACGTGTTGTGTCCGCACGGAAAACCCGCCGAATTCACGCGCTTCAAGGAAGATCAGCCGCTGACGCCGACCAACTCCTACGGTCTGTCCAAGGAAGCGATCGAACGGCTGTCTCTCAGGCTGGGCAAGACCTACGGCATCCCGACCACGATCTTCCGCTATTCGATCGTCCAGGGTCCTCGCCAATCGCCGTTGAACCTCTACTCAGGCGCCCTGAGGATCTTCGTCACTCAAGCCCTCGCCGGAAAGCCGATCACGGTCTACGAAGACGGCCTGCAGAAACGTGATTTCGTGAATGTCGCCGATGTCGTCGCGGCGAATCTCGCGGTACTTCGGGATCCACACGCGGCGTTTGAAGTCTTCAACGTCGGCGGCGGTACCGCCTACACCGTGATGCAGTTCGCGAGGGCCGTCAAGCGGATCACCGGCTCGCGGTCGCCCATCGTCGTCGGCGGGTACCGGCGCACCGATACCAGGCACGCAGTCTCGGACACGACGAAGCTGAAGAAGCTTGGATGGCGCCCGAAGTACACCATCGAGCAGTCCATCTCGGACTATGCGAGCTGGTACAAAGAGAACTTCATGCGCTAGAACCGATGTAGTGCGCGGTCCTTCGTCAGACGATCACTCGGCGAGCGCTCGCTTCAGGCGGACTGCGCCCGAATGGGTGGTTCGCCGAAGCCCCTGAGGCAGAAACGCGTACCAGTACTGGGCGTAGTTCAGAACGAGCGCAATCGGATAGTTCGGGTAGTGCTGGCGATACCGCGTCGTCAGCATCAAGGACGTTTTCAAGTGCGGCTTGATGTGCAGGATTGACGTGTTCTGCGTACCTTTGGTGTAGTAGCCGAGGTACTCGAGGAAGTTGTGGAGCTTTCCAACCAACCCCACCTTCATCCAGAAGTCTCGATCGCCTGAGTAGCGCAACTCACCGTCGTACCACCCGACCTGCTCGCCCACCGCGCGCCGGAACAGCGTCGTGCTGTTGGCCATCGGATTGGACAACAGCATGCCTCTGCGGATCTGGGCGTCGGTCTCCGGCTTCAGGAACCGATAGAGTTCCTGGCCTTCCGGCGTGACCACAATCAGTCCTCCGCCACAACCCACGTACTCCGGATGCGTCTTCAGGAACTCGACCTGGCGCTCGAGCTTGTCGTCGACACACCAGACGTCATCGTCGTCCAGCATGGCAACGTATTCACCGCGCGCGAGACGGAGTGCGTCGTTGTAGTTTCGAGAGATACCCTGATTGACCTCGCTCCGAATCGACACGATGCGGGGCTCGCGCTCGGCCCAGGCACGCACGACCGCTGGCGTGTCGTCGACCGAGGCGTCGTCAGCGATGATGAGTTCCCAGTCCGTCAACGTCTGCTTCTGCAGGGCCTCAATTGCGCGCCCGAGCAAATGGGCACGATTGTAGGTGCCCATGACAATGCTGACGAGGGGCGAAGACTTCATAACAGCTCTACGATCTCCGAGATGTTGTTGACGAAATGAGCGGG
>JBEBGB010000437.1:0-4524 GCA_040081675.1 Vicinamibacterales bacterium | reverse complement strand
GGTCGTCGGCGAGACAAAGAACGTCATTTACCTCTTCTCGAACGACGGCAAGCAACTGCTGAAGACCATCGGCGTGGAGTGGGCGACGGCGGACGATGCAGCGCATTTCGGCAAACCGCAGGACCTGGCGTTCATGCCTGACGGCAGTGTGCTCGTGGCCGACGGCCTCACGAACGCGCGCATCGTCAAGTTGGACAAGGACGGCAAGTACCTCACGGCCTGGGGCAGTCACGGAACTGGCGATGGCCAGTTCAACGCGGTTCACGGCGTTGATGTGGACCGCAGTGGTCGTGTCTATGTGGCCGACCGTCTGAACAAACGCGTGCAGGTCTTCGACTCGAATGGCAAGTATCTGGCGCAGTGGCCGAACATCCGCTTTCCGAATCATGTCCAGGTGACCGACCCGGTCAAGGGAGACATGAGCACAGGAGGCGGGCAGGTCGTCTGGGTGGCCGACAACATGACGGCTGAAGTGTTGAAGTACGACACGAAAGGCAACCGCTTGTTCTCGTGGAACGCCAGTGGTCCTGTTCCCGGAGGGTTCGGCGAACTGCACCAGTTCTCGCTGGATTCAAAGGGCAACGTCTACACGGCTGACAACGTCCTTGGGCGTCCGCAGAAGTTGGTGCCAAAGGCCGGCGCCAATCCCGAGCACCTCATTGGTCAGTCGGTTCCGCTCGCGCCGAAGGCGAAGTAGGGGCTTGACCGAGAAGCGCGCTAGTGGGTGAGGGCGTACAGCAGGACGTTCACACCCATCGCGTATCCTTTGGGCGAGAAGCGCTCGAAGAACTCTCGATTCTCGCTCTCGCGTTCCCAGGAGTCGCCGTAGTCGGTGTTGTGGGTCATGACGACCATGAGCCGGCCACGTTCGTCTTCGATGCCGCGGAAGTCTGCGAAGGGACTGTCGGTGCCGCGCTCTGACGTGTTGCCTGTTCGCATCCAGTTATTGATGTTCGTGACCTGCTCGACCTCGTCGACGGGGAACATCACGTGACGAATCGGATGCTCTGGCGGGATGTCGAAGATCGTCGCGTCCGGAAGCGCCTTGGTGATCTGTTCCGACCATTGGATCCACGCCCGCGTACCCCAGAAGTCGTCGACCCAGAGAAAGCCCCCCTTGCGCAGATACTCGCCAAGTCGCAGGGCCTCTTCGTCCGATAGTTCCATCGTGCCCACGTCTGATCCCATGAGGACTGGGCACTTGAAGAGAGCCGGGTCAGTCAGACGCACCACCCAGTAGGGCGGCTGGCCCTCGGCGCTCTTGGTGACGGGGGTCCGCGTCAGTTCCGAGAGCCGGATCATGAGATTGATGCCGGCGTAGGGATAGTCCGTCGACCAGCCCATTCCGAAGGCTTCGGAGAACCGGCCGCTCGTGTACTGGAGCTTGCAGAGCGTGAAGTTACCGTCGGAGAAGTCTTTCGGCGGATAGCGCGGCGGATAGGAACCAGCGCCTTCGGGCAAGCGGAAGCGCCGTCCGAAGTTCTGCGCAAGCGCAGTCGTGACGCTCGCCGCCAATGCCACGATCAGCAGGCCCGGGACGATTCGCCGGAAGCGTGGGCGGCGGCGCGACGACGTCCGGGTGACGGGAAGCTCAGGAGCCGGCTTGAATGAGAACCGCACGTAGCCGAGTGTGGACTCTTCCGCGTAAAGAATCCACTCCGGTGCGCGCGGCGGAGGGCCCCACTCGCGCTAGGATGCCCCATTGGCGAGTCGGAAGGTTTGGGGGAGCAGATGCCTGATCGACGTCAGTTCTTGAAGGGTGTGTCCGCCTCGGTCGCTGGTCTGCTGGTCGGTGGCGGGGTTGGCCGAGCATCCGCCCTACAGCGCGGTGCGACACCGGCCCGCCGGGCCGTCTCCATTGGCGGCCGCCGCGTGAAGACGGTCGACGTTCACGCGCACGTCGTGATTCCAGAGGCTGCGAACCTGTTGAAGGGCACCCCGCTCGACGGGCGAGGTGGCGCCGGCGGCGGTGCGGGTTCCGCGCAGGTGATGGGGCCCGAGCGACTCACGGTGATGGACGGCTACGGCATCGACGTGCAGGTGCTCAGCATCAATCCGTTCTGGTACACGGCCGATAGAGCACTGTCGACGACGCTCATCGATCTGCAGAACGACAAGCTGGCGGAGATCTGTGCGGCTCGACCCGACAGGTTCGTGCCTCTGGCCACCATCAGTTTGCAGCACCCAGACCTGGCGGCGAAGCAACTCGAGGACGCGCGCCGGAAGCACAACATGCGCGGGGCAGCCATCGGGTGCAGCGTCGAGGGCGCAGAGTTGTCGGATCCGAAGTTCGATCGTGTCTGGGCGACTGCCCAGGAACTCGGGATGCTGCTCTTCATGCATCCGCAGAACTCTGCGGCGGCAACGGGTGTTGCCAGTCGGGTGCGCGGGATGGGCGGGCTGGGGAACGTGATTGGGAATCCACTCGAGACGACTATCGCGCTCTCGCATCTCATCTTCGAGGGAACGCTCGACAAGTTCCCGAACGTGAAGTTCTGCGGCGCGCACGGTGGCGGATACCTTCCGTCGTACGCGCATCGCGGCGATCACGGGTGCGTGGTGCAGCCGGACCAGTGCAAAGGACTCGCGCTGAAGAAGGCACCATCCGAGTATCTCAAGCAGGTCTACGTCGACTCGCTCGTGTTCACTCCGGAAGGGCTGCGGCACCTGGCTGCCGAAGTAGGAGTGGGACACGTGATGATTGGGACCGACTATCCGTTCCCCTGGGTGGATGCGCCGGTGGACCACGTCCTCAAAACGCCAGGCCTCAGCGATGCTGACCGCATCGCCATCCTGGGCGGAACAGCCTGTGCGCTGCTGGGCATTCCAACGACGGTCAGCGCCTGAGCTCTGAGCGGCCGAGCCCGAAGAAATGGAACCCCGTCAAGACGCGCTCGATCCGCAAGGTTGTCGAGGGAGCGGCTTCTTGGGAGCCTGGTTCATCGGCCCAGAATGACATCGATTCCGTGAAGGATCTGCGCGCGTGGCTTCGGCGCCAGGCGCCCGACCCGCTCGGTGAGGAGTGACCGGTCGAGCGCGATGATTTGCGACACATTGGCGACCGACTCCTTCGGCAGCCCCGTCGTCTTGCTCGAGAGCAACACGTTGCCCGGTGCCCCAGCCCACACCGTGTTGCTCGTTAGCGGCACGCACACGACCGTGGCGATGCGACTTCGATTCAGAGGATTCCCCTGGACCACAACAACAGGCCGCCGGAAGCCAGGGCCGGAACCCGTGGGCTCGGGCAAGTCCACCCACCACACGTCTCCTTGCTCAACGTCTACCACTCCACGCTCCTGAGCATCCGCCGCCCGGATCGCTGCACGAAGGAATCCAATGCGGCGTCGCCGAGTTCATCGACCACGACGTTCATCGCCGCGGTCACTTCGTCCGGGGCGTGTCGGACGAGGTACTCTGCCAAGGCTTCGGCATACAACTGGCTCCGAGACTTCCGCGTGCGCTTCGCGTAGCCTTCGGCCTCACGGAACACTCGGTCCGGCAGGGATACGGCTGTCTTCATACTATTAGTATAACCGGTCCAACTTCCTAAAACCTACGACCGAATCGATAGGCACATCACTGAATCGATTGTGGTACTCGGTTCCCATCTTGGTATGCCGACTTCCGTCCCGATGGTACGAGACATGCGAGTCCTCAGCGGAGCCCAGCACTCCGACGTAAAGGCCGCTTCGGTCCTCGTTCATCCACACCAGACGGTAGATCGACTGGTTGCCGCGAACGCAGAGAGCGATTCGCATGATTTTAGTACGTCAACGCTGGGCATCAGCCGCAGCGGCTCACGATCGCGCCGGCCGCTGTCGGCTGCATGCCGGGTTAGGCCTCGAGTAGAGCTCTGATCTGCGTGCGCAGCTCCGGGATGCGGTTGCGCACTACGTCCCAGACCAGGTCGTAGTCGACGCCGAAGTAGTCGTGAATGAGTCGATCGCGCATGCCGGCCATCGCTCGCCACGCCACCTGCGGCTGCTGCGCCCGGAAATCTTCCGGGATCTTCTTGGCCGCCTCGCCGATGATTTCCAGGCTTCGCACGAACGCACGCCGGAGCGTTTCGTCGTGCGAGAACGCCTCGAACGTCAACGCGGCACTCCGCTCCAAAAGATAGTCGGCTTCGGCGGCAATGTGCCGCAGGTAGTCACGCGGCTCGAAGGACATCCTGCGCTTCTGCCAGAATGCGGGGGCCGATGAATGGCGAGAGTGCCTCAGTCGTGACCAATTCGACGGAACGACCCAGTCGCTGTTCGAGCAGTTCAGACAACGCAAAGAAGTGCTCGTAGGTCTTGCCGCCAGGTCGGAACTGCACAAGCAGGTCGACATCACTGTCCGGCCTCGCTTGGTTCCGGAGCACTGATCCGAACAGCGCCAGACGTGCCACGCCAAGCGCCCGAATCTCGGGTTCACTAGCCATGAGCACCTCGATGGTCTGCTGCTTGGTCAGCACTGGCGGTGGCATGCGTTCACTTTAGCGTTTTCCGGTTTTCCGGCCAAATTCGCCGCTGAGGCCTAACG
>JBEBGB010001312.1:0-1075 GCA_040081675.1 Vicinamibacterales bacterium | reverse complement strand
CGGACGATTCAGCACGAGGCCGAAAGCGCCGTCCTCACTGTGCTTACACAGTAAGACGACGGTGCGAGCAAAATTCGGATCGAGCAACTGCGGCATCGACAGGAGTAAAGCAGGGGCCAACGAACTCACGGCACGCCTCCTCGCAAACGTCAGGACCAGTATCCAACCAGTCGGCCGAGACCGCAAACGGGGTGGACGAACCGGTCGGGACGGTCGGGACGGCGGGAAGGGACGCGGGGGCTATGGGCTCTAGGCGATAGGCTCTGGGCGTGGCGTTCGCTCGCAGTTCTCCGCCGCGACGGCGAAATTCCGCCGAAGCCCCGTCCTTCGTGCGCGTGTCATCGCACTTCCGACCAGTCCAGCCCGCAGCTCTGCCTCGTCCATTTGCACAAGGTCGGCCACCTGTCGCCCGTCCCACACACCGCGTGGCTGCCAAGGATGGTCTGCGCTGACAGGCGCCGCCACGTTGTGCGGACACACCTCCTGGCAGACGTCACATCCGTACACGCGAGTCTCGATGTCGGCCCTCAGGTCGTCAGCGATGTCGCCTCGGTGTTCGATGGTGAGATACGAAATACAGCGCCGCGCGTCGAGCACATGCGGTCCAACGAGCGCCCCGGTCGGACAGGCATCAATGCACAACGTGCACGAACCGCATCGATCCCGCGCCGGCGAATCTGGTGTCAACGGCAAGCTGCACACGATCTCGGCCAGGAAGACAAACGAGCCCAGCTTCGGGCTGATGACGCAGCAGTTCTTCCCAATCCACCCGACGCCGGCGTGCTGCGCGAACACTCGCTCCTGGATCGGCCCGGTGTCGACATACGGCGCCGCTTCGAACGGAGCAGCATGCACGGCGTGCATCCACGCGACCAGGGCGTCGAGCCGTCGCATCAGCACGACGTGATAGTCGTCGCCCCAGGCGTACCGAGACACGTGCGCCCGTCTCGGGTCTTTGCACGCAATCGAATAGGGTCGGTCGGTGTTGTACAGCGTGGCCGTGACGATGACGCTCTGTGCGGACGGCAGCACGCCGCGCGCGTCCGCCCGCTCGGCGGCTGACGTCCCGAGAAAC
>JBEBGB010000055.1:0-16360 GCA_040081675.1 Vicinamibacterales bacterium | reverse complement strand
GTGGAGGGACACGGTGTCGGCCTGAATGCGCGCGAAGTCGTCGGGCGACAATTTCTTCGTCGCCGACATCTTGCGGATCAGGTCGACGATGCGCTGGGCTCGATAGGGATTGGGATACTCGAGCGCGACGAGCGGCGCACCGGCAGCGCCGGACGGTCGGTTGTTGGCTGTCACGATGAAGTGCGACGGCGGATCGTAGACGTGCGGAAGGTCGTCGAATGGCACGAAGCCGGTCCACTCGGCATCACCCGTCCAGCCGTCGGCAGGCTGCAGCCCGTCGCCGATCGCACGAACGGGAATGTGACCAGGGGCGTAGTAGCCGATGTGACCGTTCACGTCCGCAAAAACGAAGTTCTGCGACGGTGAGACGTAGTCCTTCAGCGCAGCGGTGAAGTCGTCCCAGTTGTGCGCGTCGTTCAGTCGCATGTACGCGGCGACCGTGAGATCCACATCGTCGAGTGCGGTCCACCGGAAGGCGAGCGGTTCGATGGGTCCCGTCTTGGGGAGACTTGTCGATGCGGCGTTGTTCGCGTTGATCGCGTCCGAAATGAGCGGGCCGTGTCGCGTGATCCTGACGTTCACGACGACCGGTGCCGCGCCCTTCACGACGATCGTTTCGGGCACTGTCTTGATGGGTTCCTGCTGGCCCTTGAATTCAGCGAACTTGCCCGAAGCGTCGATACGCTCTTTGTACAGATCCTGAACGTCGGCGGCGACGTTCGTGGCGCCCCACGCGATGTACCGGTTGCGACCGAGCGCCACGGCTGGCGTGCCCGGGAGCGTCGCACCAATCAGGTCGAGGTCGCCCGCGGACACGTGCGCCAGGTACCAGATCGACGGCACATGCGTGCTCAGATGCGGGTCGTTGGCGAGCATCGGCTTGCCGGTCGCCGAAAGGGTCCCGTCCACGACCCAGTTGTTCGAGCCAATGGCTTCGTGCGTTGCGCCACCGAGCAGCATGCTCGCCACCATCGGGTTGCCGCCCTTCAGCATGCGTTCGAGCGACGGCCAGGCATCTGCTGAGGACGTGCGAGGTTCGGTCGGCGACTGCGCGAGCGCATCGTGTGGGTGGGACTGGTTCGGCTGATCGTCGAGGATGCTGAGTCCGTCCGCAGGATAAGGGGGCAGCAACTGTCCCATGCGGGCCTGACCGACGGCGACCAGCATGTCGCGACGCAGCAACTCGGACGAGTAGTTGGCGCTGAGATCCCAGGCCATCATCTTGACCCAGACCAGCACGTCTTCCGGCGTAAAGGGGTCGGGCTCGAATCGCAGCAAGGTGAACTCGGGGGGCAAGCGCCGCCCGTGATGCGTGCCGATGAACGCGTTCACGCCGGCAACGTAGGCGTCAATCTGCTGACGCGCGTCGGCCGGCAAGTGCGTCCACGCGCTCTTTGCCGCGCGCCCGAAGCCGACAGTGCGAAGGAAACGGTCCTGCGGAATGGTGGCCGACCCGAAAATTTCAGATAACCGTCCGAAGCCCACGCGCCGCTGGAACTCCATCTGCCACAATCGATCCTGCGCGTGCACATACCCGAGACCGAACAACCCATCGAGCTTGTTGGCGGCAAAGATGTGCGGAATCGCGTCCGCGTCGCGAACGATGTCGACGTCGCCCGTCAGACCGGGCACCGTGGCATTCGCGTCGAAGTCCGGCAGCGACTGCCGAAGGTAGATGTAGCCGCCTGCGGTAATCGCCACTGCGAGCAGGACCACGGCGGCAAGAGTTCGAACAAGAATCCGGCGCATCCGAAAATCATAGCGGCAAGCTTGTCTTGCGGATGGCAGATTGATGATTCAGCCGCCGAGACGGGTGGCGCCCGTCTGGACGCGAAGAAGCGCCAGATCATCACGGAAACTGGCGGCAGCCCGGAACGTGTCGAGGACTGGTGCGAGTAGCTGAACGCGGAAGTCGACCGGTCGGCGGACAGAGGGGGGCGGAGAGCCGCCTGCACCAGCGTCTGAAGCCGACGCTCGACGGCCTCTACGACTCGTTCAACATGCCCGATTCGGCGGTCGACCCGATCCAACTCGTTCGTCGCTACTCGCGCGCGGACGATGCCGAGATTGTGGCGTTCTGCGCGGCGGGTCTGGCGTTCGGACGTGTCGCGAGCGTGATGCAGTCCATTGGCCGACTGCTCGACGTGATGGGCGACCGGCCCGCCGCGTTCGTGCGGGCCTTCGATCCGGTCCGCGATGGTAAGGCGTTACACACTTTCGTTCATCGATGGATTCGAGGCACGGACGTTGTGGCGCTGCTGTGGGTACTGCGCCAGATGCTGGAACGCAGCGGCTCCCTCGAGGCCTTCTTCCTCGAAGGAGACGAGGGAGGCGACGATGTTCGCGAGGCTCTCGACAGCTTCTCGAGGCGGGCAATGGCGCTCGATCTGAAAGCGGCATACGGCAAAGTGCCGGCCCGTCCAGGGGTTGCCTACTTCTTTCCGCGTCCGTCGATTGGCTCGGCATGCAAGCGCATGAACCTGTTCATGCGGTGGGTTGTTCGCCGCGACGCCCTCGACCTTGGGATTTGGACACGCGTGTCTCCCGCCCGCCTTATCGTTCCCTTAGATACGCACGTGATTCGCGTTGGCCGATGCTTGAAGCTGACCCGCTATACGAGCCCCGGATGGCCCATGGCGTTGGACATCACGCAGGCCCTGCGCACACTCGACCCCCTCGATCCGGTGAAGTACGACTTCTCCGTCTGTCACCTCGGCATGATGAATGCGTGCGGATTCCAGACGCCGAAGGGGGACGCGAACTGTCCACTCAAGGGCGTGTGCGCGCCGCGTGCGCGTGGGTCGTCGAAGCGGTCGGCGCGTCTTCGACCGTGACACAAGAAACCGACAACATCGTTGGGGCGTCGGCCGAATCTAGAGTCGGGGGGACGTCTACAGGAAGTCCGGCGAACAGCCGATACAACCTGATGCGAACCGGGGCGGCGGCGTAACTCCAGGGTGCAAACATGGCAAGTTGCAGGCAGTTTCGAAACAAGGGCCGCTGAAGATATGAGAGCAAAGATCGTCGCCACTGGAAGCTACGTGCCCGAAAAGGTCGTGGCGAATGCCGATTTGACACAGTTTCCGCCGAATGGGCTGCAACTGATCGAGGCGAAGACGGGCATAAAATTTCGAAGGCACGCCGCGCCCGGTGAGTTGACGTCCGACCTGGCCCTGCGAGCCGCCCAGGTCTGTCTCGGCAAGGCCGGTGTTCAGGCGGCAGATGTTGACGCGATCATCCTTGCCACGTCTTCACCTGATCGCATTCAGCCGGCTACGGCTACCAGGGTTCAGCACCAGCTCGGGGCGACGAAGGCGTTTGCGTTCGACATCAACTCCGTCTGCGCCGGAGGCGTCTACGGCATCTGCCTTGCGGACTCCTTGATAAGGGCCAACACGTGCAAGAACGTGCTGCTCGTGGCGTCGGAGGTCTACTCGAGGTTTCTGAACCCGTCGGATTTCTCGACCTATCCGTATTTTGGCGACGGGGCAGGAGCGGTTCTCTTCTGGCGGGATGACGCGGACAACGTGGGTGTCATCGAGTCCGTTCTGGGAGCGGATGGTTCAGGCGCACACCTCATACAGATCCCCGCCGGCGGATCGGCATTGAAGGCATCGGAAGTGACGAATCCGAAGGACGCGTTCTTCCAGATGGACGGCAAGGCTGTCTACGGATTCGCGACCAGCAAGGCGCCCGAGATTATTCGTGACGTGTTGGCCAAGGCCGGCATCGACAAGGACTCGGTCACGTTCGTGATTCCGCACCAGGCCAACATCAACATCATCAAGGAAATCGCCTCGAAGGTCGGAATCGACTTCAGCAGGTTCGTGACGAATCTGGACAGGTTCGGGAATACCGCCGCGGCCTCGATTCTGCTGGCGCTCGATGAACTGTTCGAGTCGGGAAAGGTCGAGGACGGCGACCTGGTGTTGACAGTTGGCTTTGGTGGTGGTTTGTCGTGGGGCGCGAACGTGATTTCGCTGGCGCGGAGGTAAATCGATGGTCAGGTTGGTCAATGCGATCAAGACGGTATTTCCAGAGTTCGATGACGCCACATTCAGCAATGACATGGAGATGTTGCAGATCCCCGGTTGGGACTCGATGAACAGCGTCAATCTGCAGATGCAGATTCAATCCGACTTCGACGTCTCGTTGGACCAGTTCGTGTTGAACGACGAATCGAAAGTCAGCGAGATTGTCGCGTTCCTGAAGTCCAAGAAGGTCGCGCTCAAGAGCCTCTGAGATCCGGAACCCTCGGCCGACGCTCGCGCTCGCTGGTGCCGGATGGCGAACACGATGATTCGAAAAAAGACAGATTGGTCCATACGCAAGGCGCTCCCCGAAGACGACAACCAAGTGGCAGCGGTGCTTGGGAAGAACGTGTGGGAAGGCAGCAAGATGTGTCAGGCCCTGTACCAGTGGAAATACCAGCAGAGGCCTGAAGGCGACACGCTTGGGTTGATTGCCACGAACCAGACGAACGAGGTTGTCGCCACCAGCATGTTCATGCCGTGGCGGCTGGCTGCCGGCGACGAGACGATTCCCGCGTGTCAGTGGACCGATCTGTTTGTCGAACTCGAATATCGCGGCCAGGCGATTGCGGACCTGACCCTGAGGCAGGGTTTGACAGAGACCCGGCAGGCCGGGGCTCGCATCTGCTTTGCGTTCCCGAACGCCAACAGCGTGTCGGTACACAAGAAGAACGGTGGCTTTCATCTCGGCCACATCGTTCGCTACACAAAGCCACTCAACGTCGAGTATCTCGTCAGGCGCAGGGTGCCGAACGCACTGGCGGCCAAAGTGGTGTCCGGCGTGGTCAACCTCGGGCTGAAGCTGATGTCCCGAGAGACCTATCGACGCGGGCAAGCCATCGACGCGGTCGACGTGTGTGGTGCGGAGTTCGATGATCTCTGGGCACGCTGTCGCGACAGTCGTAAGGATGTCGTGACGACGCTGAAGAACAGCGAATATCTGAACTGGAAGTATCTCCGCTGTCCCGACAAGTGCCGGACGCTGTTCGCGCTCAGATCTCGGGGCAGAGTCGACGGGTTTGCCGTGCTGGAGTCAGCCGCCGACGCGGGCTTTATCGTCGACATCATGGCCGTGTCGACCGAGGCGCTCGAAGAACTTGTCGCCTTCTCGCTGAAGCGGTTCCGCAAAGAAGGCCGGCATTCCGTCGCGTTTCTCGCGCTCGAGGAGAACATGTACGTACCGGAGCTGAAGCGCTTTGGGTTCGTGGCCAGGCCCGACGTGAAGCATCTGTACGTGTACTTCGACGACACGCTCGCGGGCGCCGAGCGGATGCGAGATCCGAAGAATTGGTTCATCACTGTCGGCGACTGCGACATCGACCACGTGTGAACGGCTCGGCGACCCCTTGATGCGTATTCTCAACGACCTCGCATGACGGCACCGGACGGGCGCGACGTGCGCGTCTTCCTGGCCGCACCAGACGACATCGTTCGTCGCACCGACGTCCATCAGATTCTCTCGCCCGAGGATCGTGCGCACGTGTCGCGCTTTCGCACCGAACGCCACCAGAACCTTGCTCTGGCATCGCGCGCGCTGCAGCGGTACGCGCTATCGACTTGCGTCCCTGTCGACGCATCTGCCTGGCGCTTCTCCGTCGATGAGCACGGCAAGCCGAGTATCGCCGCACCGACGGTTGCGCCAGTACTGAACTTCAGCGTGGCCAACACCATCGGCCTGATCGCGTGCGCCGTGACCGTCGACAGTCCGATTGGCGTCGATGTGGAAGGCGTGAAGGCCGACATACCGATGGGCGTCGTCAAGCGGTGCTGGTCGCTTCGAGAGCGGGAGGCGTTGGAAGCCCTGACGCCCGAAGACCGCCCTCGCCGGTTCGTCGAGACGTGGGTGGCGAAAGAGGCCTACGCCAAAGCTCGGGGTCTCGGGCTGCTGCTCGACCTGAGTCAGGTGACGGTGCGCTTCGGAGCCAGCGGGCCACACCTGGAGCTCGACCCCCGCCTCGAGGATGCTGCCGAGCGCTGGCACCTCACGGTGTGGGCTCCGACGTCGTCCCACGCGGCGGCGTTGTGCGTCGTGAACGAGGGGCGCACCGTCTGTGCACCGCAGTGGATGGGGGAGGAGGCCGCCGAGGACACGGAGAACATAAAGGGCGGGACCGGCGGGCTTTAGGCTCTCGGCGACAGGCTCTGGGCGTGGAGCTGACGCTCACACTGCCAGTTACCTGATGTCACGCCGTCCTGACCGTCCTGACCGTCCCGGGCTTCCCGGCCCATGAGACTTGCCGCGGGACCGGTCGTGCCACGTCGGCGACGCTAACTTGATTGTGACCTGTCGTCAGCAAGGTGCGGAGCGCGAACGAGTCTTGCGTAGACAGCGGCTGTCTCGGCCACCATTCGCTCCACGGTGAAGCGCTCGGTCACCCGCGCATATCCCGCATCCGCCATCCGTTCCCGAGTCGCGGAGTCCTGCAGGAGACCGATGATCGCGTCCGCCATGCCCCTGGCGTCGCGCGGACTCACGAGCAGCCCCGTAACCCCGTCGTCGACGACCTCGGGAATGCCGCCCGTACGCGTCCCGACGATGGCCTTGTGGCAGGCCATCGCGTCGAGCAGCGACGTGCCGAGACCTTCGGTCACCGAGCTCATGGCAAAGATGTCGAAGCCCTTGATGCAACCGATCACGTCGGTCCGAAAGCCGGGCAGCAACACGTGCTTTGCCAGATGGTGCTCGCGAACCAGATGTTCGAGGTGTTCACGCAGTTCGCCTTCGCCCAGGATCACGAACCGCGCATCGGGAATCGCCTGCACCACCATGTGTGCCGCGGCAATGAAGTAGCGCTGACCTTTGTGCGGCACCAGCGCCGCGACGTTGCCGACAAGTGGAGCCTGGTGCGGCAGCCACAATGCCTCGTGCACGTTCACAGGCGGGACAGCGTCGATCCGCTTGACGTCGATGCCCTCGTGTACCGTGACCGCGCGTTCGGCGGGAACGCCGTCGCCGACGAGCATCTTTCTGATCGCGTCCGACGCACTGATGAAGCAGTCGACCTGTCGGTACTTCCAGCGCGAGAACGAATTGGGCTTCAGATGGAAGTCGACTCGGCGCGCGGCCACGAGAGCCGGCGCCCGACGGCCTGTCCGCCAGCGAGACGCCGCTGAGATCGACAACGCCAGGCTGGCCATGGCCACGCCGTGCGGGTCGTGCGCGTGAATGATGTCAGGCGCCAGGTCGCGGACGACGCGGGCCAATCGCCACGCGGCAGAGACGTCGACCTCCGACCGCGGCGCCAGAGGAAGGACGTCGATTCCATGAGCCCGCTTTCGCAGCTCACCGTCCGGGTGAGCGACCAGTTCGGCGCGATGACCGATGGCGCGCAGGCCGTTGACGGTAAGAAGCGCCTGGTTTTGTCCGCCGCGCCAGCTTCGCGCGGTATCGATGTGAAGGGAAATCACGCCTGTCTCGACGATTCAGGCAGGACCCGAACCCTTGTTCGGGCGCGCTTGTGGCGAGGTCTGCAGCTGCCACAGCTTCGCGAACTTCAGGAAGACGTAGTAGGCGTTCATGGCCGAGATGATGATGCCGACGCTGCCAAGCCGAAAGCCGCCTTTGGCGACATAGTTGCGCAGGAAGGCGAGCGGACCGTGTGTGAGCAAGTGCCAGGTCGAGGCTCGACGTCCTGCCTCGAACATCTGGTTCGCGGCGAGGGTCGTGTATCGGTCAATCGTCTCGAGATGGTCGGAGATATCGCGATACGCAAAGTGATGCAGGTCGCCCGTCAGTCGTCCCGTGGACCCCCGCGCTGAGAGGGTTTCGTGGACGTACTGTCCGGACCAGGCGGCTGCACGACGGTCGTAGAGCCGGGATTGATAGTCGGGATACCAGTCGGTGCCGCGAATCCAGCGTCCGAGATGCCAGGTGAGGCGCGGAAGCTCGTAGGCAACGTGCGAGGGCGCCTGAAGAACGTGCCGGACGTTGCGCGCCAGTTCTGGCGTCACCCGCTCGTCGGCGTCCAGGGAGAGGATCCAGTCGTTCGCCGCGTGTTCAGCAGCGAAGTTCTTCTGGGCGACGTATCCGGGCCAATCGCGCACGATCACGCGCGCGTTGGCGGCCTTCGCAATGTCAATCGTTCGGTCGCGACTGTGGGAGTCGACCACGATGACCTCGTCCGCCCAGTCCACCGAGGCAATGGCCGCTCCGATGTCTGCTTCTTCGTCCTTCGTGATGATGGTGACCGACACCTTCGGCACGCTGGGAGTGTACATCTAGCGAGGCTTCGCCTCGGACCGACGGGCGTGTCTGCGCGTCTCCTCGCTAGCTGCGCTCTATTGTTTGCCCCGCCTCACGGCGGGGCGTCGCCTTGACGAAGCAAGACTCTGACTCGAGCGCAACATCCTCGAGGTCGTCAAGGCTCCGAGCGCGCTGGCACCTCACCCCGCCGGCTAGCGCGCGCCGGCGGCGGCTGATGTGAGCTGCGTCGGACCAGTCAGCGAGGTTTCCTGCACGGCTTCGAAGTCGACCACCGACTTGTTGTAGTCGGCGATGGCTTTGATTTCGTTGGTGCGTGCCTGCGCGAGATCGCGCTGGGCCTGGAACACGAAGAAGCTGATTTGAATGCCCGCGGCGAACTTCTTCTCCTCGGCTGCAAGACGCTGCTCGGCCAGATCGCGAGCGGCCTTGGCGCTGCCCACCCGCTTCGCATTGGTCGTCACCTGGCGCGCCGCGTCGCGCACCTGCGTTCCGATCTGCATCTCGAGGTTCTGCAGCTGCGACTTTGCCTGGTCGTACTGCAACCTGGCTCGCGCCAGATTGGTCTCCTGCGTGTTGCCCCCAAGGGGATAGGCCACCGTGACGCCGATAGTCCACGTCGGGTACTGGCTGGTGAGTACGTCGCCAAGCACCGTGCCGTACCCGCGCTGCGCGATGATGGACCGCGGATCCTGGGTGCCTGTGAACGACGTGATCGGGCTCAGTTGCGCGCCGCCGACGCCGTTGGTCTGGAAGGACACATTGGCGTTGATTTCGGGCAGCAGCTGCGCGCGGAAGAACTTCAAGCTGAGGTCGTTCTTCTCGATGCTGTTCTTCGCCAACTGCACATCGGTACGGTTATCGACGGCTCGCCTGGTGGCACCTTCGACGTCCACCGCCACGGCGGTGAACGGCATCGGCTCGCTAGGTTCGAGCGTGGTGGTCCAGAAGTCTGGCGACGAGGGGTTCAGGATGAGCGCGCGGAGTCGGTCTTCCGCCTGTTTGATCGCAGCTTCGGCCACGATGACCACCTCTTCGTTTCGCGCGACCTCGGACTGCGCTTCGACGATATCGATGGGCGCCATGGTGCCGATTTGCACGCGCTTTTCATTGTCGGCCAGCGCCCGTTTCGCGAGGTCGAGCGATTGCTGCTGCGCCTGCAGATTCTCGCGGGCGTAGGCCAGATCCCAGTAGGCGTTCTTCACATTGCGCGTCGTCGTCGCGATGGTGGCGTGCAGCGACATGTCGGCTGCATCGCGATCCTTGCGTGTCGTCAGCAACTGCTGCCGATAGGAGTCGATCGTGCGGTTGCGCAGGAGCGGCTGGGAGAAGTTGAACGCGACGTTCGAGCTGAGAAGCGGGTCGAAACTCGTGAACGCATTCGTCGAGGTTGCACGCGCGCTGTTCCAGGCCAGCGAGTAGTTGGCTCCCGTTGGGAGCACCTGGTTCATGCCGAACTGCGTCGAGAATCTCGAGTCGGTAATCTTCGACTGTCCACCCGACAGAAAGCTTGTTGACGGGCTGTTCTGTGAGTTGTTTTGCAGTGTCGAGTTGAGCGTCGGCACCCAGTAGCTTCGAGCCTGGGCGACCGCCATGTCTTGAATCTGTGGATTCAATCGTTCGATCTGAATGCCCAGGTTCTGCTCGACCGCAAGCTTCACGGCATCGTCGACCGAGAGTCTTCGGACGCCAGGTGTTTGACCTTGCGCCATGGCCGGGTTCGGCACGGCGCAGACAACGCCAGCGGCCAACACGAAGGCCGCGCACATCCTCGAATAACGCATAGCTAGAGACTCCGCGTGGCGAGATATCACGAGTTCTGATCAGTAGACGTCGGGCGGGGCCGTTCGGTTCAGAGATCCGGATTGTATACTAGCCAGTCGCATGCCCTCACGAGACGAAATGCTCGATATCTTCCGGAAATCAGGCGCCCTGCTCGAGGGGCACTTTCGCCTGAGTTCCGGCCTTCATAGCACCGGTTACCTGCAATGCGCACTGGTGCTGCAACATCCGGCCGTGGCCGAAGCATTGGCGCGAGTCATTGCTGCCAAGGTGCGAGAACTGCGTGCCACGGTCGCGCTGTCACCCGCGCTCGGTGGCGTGGTCATCGGTCAGGAAGTGGCCCGCGCCCTCGGCGTACGCGCGATCTTTGCCGAGCGGCAGGACGGCGTGTTGACGCTGCGACGCGGGTTCATGCTGTCGGAATCGGACCGCGTGCTGGTCGTGGAGGACGTGCTCACCACGGGCGGCTCCACGCGAGAGACGATGCAGGTGGCGATAGCCGCGGGCGCCCAGGTGGTCGGTGCCGCGTCCATCGTCGATCGCAGTGGTGGAAAGGCAGCCTTCGAGGTGCCATTCATCTCACTGCTCGATATCGATCTGCCCACCTACCAGCCCGACGCGTGTCCGCTCTGTGCGCAAGGCCTGCCCGTCATGAAGCCAGGGTCGCGTCCGGTCTAGGAGTCTTGACCGGCCGAATGCATTGCGAATTGAGTTAAGTCTTGATCCGGCAAGACGACCGCCCGGCGACTGACTTCGCCAAGGCTCCGTCGAGTCCGCCGAAGTCGGACGACTCGCGTACCCGACGAAGGCGGAAGCCGGGCAAACGGAACGGGGAGACTAGCGAGGCGGGGCATTGCGACATGCTCGTTGTCCGAGGCGCCGCCTCGCTAGTCAGTTGATGCTCCTGAAGCTGACGATTGCCTACGACGGCACGGGGCTCGTCGGATGGCAGCGTCAGCTCAATGGGCCCTCGGTGCAGGCGCTCCTCGAAGATGCCCTGGCACGGCTCGAGGGCGGTCCCGTGGTCGTCGCCGGCGCCGGTCGCACTGATAGTGGTGTCCACGCGCTTGGACAGGTAGCCTCGGTCACACTCCATCGCGAGATTGCTGCAGCGGCGGTGGTGCGCGCCCTGAACAATCATCTGCCGCGTTCGGTGCGCGTGTTATCAGCCGAGGAAGTCGGACCCGACTTCCACGCCCGTTTCAGTGCGCACCGCAAGACCTATCGATATCGCATCTGGAACGGGGACGTGCTCGACCCCTTCGAGCGCTCGTACGTCTGGCACATTGCGGACAGGGTGCTCGACGTCGAGGCCCTGGCCGCTGCTGCTCGCTACCTGGTGGGTCGACACGATTTCGCTGCCTTCCAGGGTGCAGGGGGCGCCGTCGAGACCACCATCCGTACGATCTCGTCGTCTGTGGTGACGGCAGTCGACATGCCCCGAGGTGCAACGCTCATTTCCTACGAGGTGAGCGGAGACGGTTTCCTTCGTCACATGGTGCGGTCGATCGTCGGGAGCCTCGTAGAAGTAGGGCGTGGACGTCGTCCACCATCTTGGATGAACGACGTGCTTGTCGCGCGCAAGCGGAGCGGAGCAGGGCGTACGGCGCCGGCCACGGGACTGTTTCTCGTCTCTGTCGAGTACCGGGACACGGACCTATAATGGGCGGACATGTCGCTTGAGAAACTTCTGGCGTGGGTACCGCCAGGGTCTCCGGACGAAGCGCTCGCGAGGCGCGTGAATTTCGATCAGCTTCCGGCGCACGTCGCCATCATCATGGACGGCAACGGACGCTGGGCCGCGCAGCGGCATCTGCCACGCGTCGAGGGACACCGGGCTGGTATCGACTCGGTGCGAGACGTGGTCGAGACCTCCGCACGCCTTGGCATCAACGTGCTGACGCTCTACGCGTTTTCGATGGAGAACTGGAAGCGCCCACGCACGGAGGTTGCCGTGCTCATGACGTTGCTGAAGCGCTACATCCGCCTCGAACTCGGTTCCCTCTTGCAGAACAACATTCGCTTTCGAGTCATTGGCCGCCCCGAGGCGCTATCGGCCGATGTGCAGCACGAACTCGAACTCGGCATTCGCAAGACCGAGAACAACACAGGGATGCTGTTCAACATCGCGCTCAACTATGGCGGTCGCGCCGAGATTGTGGATGCGGCACGGCGGGCCATGACGTCCGGGATGGATCCGGCTGAACTCGACGAAACGCGTTTCGGCGACTTCCTTTACACCGCCGGCCAGCCCGATCCCGACCTGCTCATTCGTACGAGCGGGGAGATGCGGGTCAGCAATTTCCTTCTCTGGCAGATCGCATACGCCGAGATCTGGGTCACCGACACACTGTGGCCCGACTTCCGCCGGAGTGATCTGCTGAACGCCATCGTCGATTATCAGAAGCGAGACCGCCGGTACGGAGGCATCAAGCCCTCGCCGGTGGCGCTCGGCGCCAAGTGACACGCGTCCTCAGCGGCGTCGTCCTGATCTTCCTGGCCGTGGCGGCGGTGTGGTTCTCGCCAGCGTGGTTGTTCCTGCTGGTCGCCGAGGTGCTGCTCGTGCTCGCGTGTCACGAGTTCGCCGGACTGGCGCGCGCCAGCCAGTTGCCGTTTCCGTTCGTGGTCTCGACACTTGCTGCCGCGATGGTCTGCGGGTCGTTTGCTCGTACGGCGTTTGGCGGCACAGCGGTCGTGCCGCTCGACCTCGTGTTCATGACCGCGTTTGTGGCGCTCGGCGCCCTGTCATTGACCTCGTGGCGAGGTGGTCGAGATGCCGTGGCGTCTGCGTCTGCGTCGCTGCTGCCGTGCCTGTATCTTGGTCTGCCGATTGGTGCGATGGTTGGCATTCGCGAGACGGCAGGCCCCAAGGGCCTCTTTCTCCTCATGCTGACCGTCATGGTGAGCGACTCGGCCCAGTACTACACCGGCCGCGCCTTCGGCCGCCGTAAGCTGGCCGAAGTGATCAGTCCGAAGAAGACCATCGAGGGTGCCGTCGGAGGCTTTGTCTTTGGCGCGCTCGCCTTGGCCGTGGTTGGCGCATGGTGGCTGCCGACCGTCCCCCTTGCGATGCGACTGCTCCTCGGCGTCACCATCGTCGCGCTCGGCATCGCGGGCGACCTGTTCGAGTCGATGCTCAAACGCAGCGCGGGTGTGAAAGACAGCTCGGCTCTCATTCCCGGGCACGGTGGTGTGCTCGATCGCATCGACGCGCTCTTGTTCGCCGCGCCGATCTATTACGTCGTCCTGAAATATGTCTAGCGTCAAGCGCCTGGCGATCCTCGGGTCGACCGGTTCGATCGGTCAGAGCGCGTTGTCTGTCGTCGACACGCACAGCGATCGACTCGAGGTCGTCGGGCTATCGGCTGGCGAGAACGTCGAGCGACTCGCTCGGCAGATCGAGCGCTATCGGCCGAGGATCGTCTCGATGGCCACCGATGCGGCCGCTGGCCAGCTCCGTGAGCGTGGTGGTGTAAGCGCCAATGTGACGCTGGCGCCAGAAGGACGTTCGGGGCTCGTCGCCGTTGCGACACATCCTGATGTGGACATCGTGCTGTGCGCCTCGTCGGGCACCGAAGGCCTCGAGGCCGTGCTCGCCGCCATTGAGCACGGCAAGACGATTGCCCTGGCCAACAAGGAAGTGATGGTCATGGCCGGCGGCATCGTGACCGAGGCCGCACGGCGTCGGGGCGTGGCGATTCTGCCTGTCGACAGCGAGCACAACGCCATTCATCAGTGTCTGCACGGCCGGGCAGCATCCGAAGTGCGGCGGCTGGTGTTGACGGCATCCGGCGGACCGTTTCGCGGACAGTCGGCGTCACAACTCGAAAGGGTGACCGCAGCCGATGCGCTCCGTCATCCAACCTGGCAGATGGGCCGCAAGATCACGATCGATTCAGCGACGCTCATGAACAAGGGCCTCGAGGTCATCGAGGCACGCTGGCTGTTCGACGTCAACGCGGACCAGATTGACGTGGTCGTTCACCCGCAGTCCGTCGTGCATTCGATGGTGGAGCTGGTCGACGGTTCGGTCATCGCGCAACTCGGTGTCACGGACATGCGTCTGCCGATTCAATATGCGTTTTCCTATCCGGAGCGCTGGTCGGCGCCGGTGCCGCCGCTGGATTTGACGCGCGCACGGCAGCTCGACTTCGATGTGCCGGACACGACGGTGTTCCCGTGTCTGGCCCTGGCCTATCGGGCACTGCGTGGGCCAGGCAGCCTTGCAGTCGTGCTCAACGCGGCAAATGAAATTGCCGTCGCCAGGTTTCTCGACGGCGTACTCTCGTTTACATCGATCGCGCGGGTCATCGAGCAGACGCTCGACGCTCACACCCCCGAAGAGGTGGGCACGCTTGCGCAAGTTCGCGCGGTTGACGGCTGGGCGCGCGAGTGCGCGGCCGAGATGGCCCGCGAGATACAATTGAAGGTCTGAGGTTCAGGTGTCTGCCACACTGACAACGCTTCTGTCTTTTGCTTTCGTGCTCGGCGTGCTCGTCTTCGTGCACGAACTCGGGCACTTCCTTGCGGCCAAGCGCATCGGCATCAAGGTGTTGAAGTTTCAACTTGGCTTCAACCCGACTGTTCTGAGCGTACGGCGCGGCGACACCGAGTACAGCCTCGGCGCCCTGCCACTTGGCGGCTACGTCAAGATGGCTGGCGAGAATCCCGACGAGCCGTCGAGCGGCGGACCCGAAGAGTTCATGTCGCGCACCAAGTGGGAGCGCTTCCAGGTGCTCATCATGGGCCCGCTCATGAACCTCGGTCTCGCGGTCATCCTGACAGCCGTCGTGCTGTACCAAGGCGCCGAACGACTCGCGTTCGAGACCCGCCCGGTGGTGCTTGGTGTTGTGCCGGCGGACTCGCCTGCCGCTGGCGCCGGCTTGAAGCCTGGCGACCGGGTGACAGCCGTCGCAGGGCGCGGCGTCGAGACGTGGGAAGACTTCTACATCGCCGTCGGCTCGAAGCCAGGGCGGGATGTCGAAATCGCCTACGTGCGCGACGGCAACACGGGCACCGTGCACGTCACGCCGAAGTCGCCCGAAGGCAGCCGTTTCGAGATCGGCGACATCGGGGCGCTGCCGGACGTGCACCCGCATATCCGTTCGGTGAACCCTGGCGACCCGGCCGACCGCGCGGGCTTCAAGGCCGACGATGTGGTTGTCTCGGTGAACGGCGAAGTCATCACGTTCTCGAGCGACCTGAAGGCAGCCATCTCCAAACGTCCCGAAGAGCAGATCAGTGTGGCGATCCTGCGCGGCGGCGAGGCGATGACATTGCAGGCCACTCCCAAGCGGAGCGGCGACACGGGTCTCCTCGGCGTCGCGATTGGCGACGAAACCACCAGCGTGAAGCCCGGCTTCGTCGGTGCTTCCAAGTTGGCTGTTCAGAAGAACGTCCAGTACTCAGGACTCATTTTCCAGACGGTCTGGGGACTTATCACGCGCGAGACATCGCCAAAGCAGTTGATGGGACCGGTGGCCATCGCCCAACTCTCTGGCGAGTCAGCGCAGCTTGGGTGGATCGCGGTCTTCAGCCTGATGGCGCAGATCAGTCTCAACCTGGGGCTGCTGAACCTGCTGCCAATTCCTGTCCTTGATGGCGGCCACATCTTCATCATGGCGATGGAGGGCGTGGCACGGCGCGACTTCAGCACGAGGCTGAAGGAGAAGTTCCTGCTGGCTGGTTTCGTCGTCCTGATGACGCTGATGGTGACCGTTATCTACAACGACCTCACCAGAATCAGCTGGATCGAAAAGCTGATGCCCTGGCGCTGAGCGCTCGAGAAATTGGTGAGTTGGAGAAATTGGTGAGTTGGAGAGTTGGAGGACTGGCGAGTCGCAAATGCTTTTCACTCACCAAGTCTCCAAGTCTCCAAGTCTCCAAGTCTCCAAGTCGCCAAGTCGCCAAGTCGCCAAGTCGCCAAGTCGCCAAGTCGCCAAGTCTCCCGCGAAGGTTCTAACTGGCCAGCTGTCTCATCGCCTCGTGAGCGGCGGCGATCGTCGCGTCCACGTCCTTGCGCGTGTGAGCGGCTGACAGAAACCACGCCTCGAACTGCGACGGCGGCGGGTAGATGCCCCGCGCCAGCATCCCCCTGAAGAAGCGGGCGTAGCGCTCGGTGTCGGCGCTTGTGGCGGACTGATAGTCCTTCACCTGTCGGTCCGTGAAAAACGGCGTGACGAGAGAGCCGAAGGCGTTGACGTGCAACGGGACGCCTGCAGCACGCGCTGCCGCGGCAAGTCCGGCCGCCAACCGCGACCCGAGAGCCGCGAGATCGCGATACAGCTTCGGTTTCAGCTGCGACAGACACCAGAGGCCGGCCGTCATCGCGAGCGGGTTGCCTGAC
>JBEBGB010001311.1:0-1077 GCA_040081675.1 Vicinamibacterales bacterium | reverse complement strand
TCTTCCCGCTCGTGATGGTGCTTCACAATCCGCACTACTTCTTCGGGAACGGACGAGAGGTCACGGAGCAACTGTACGCCGCGGGTCACATGTGACTCCATGACGGCGCGCTCCTCAGGGGACAGACTATCGGGCTTTCGGAGGATGTCGGTATAGACGGCTTCGATCTTTCCGACGTCGTGGAGAAGAGCCGCGTTTGCAACTTGGTCCACCGTCATACGGTTCAGACCGAGCTCCTCCGCAATCTGCTGGGCGAGGCGCGACACGCGCAGTGAGTGGCCTGACGTGTACGGGTCGCGGATCTCAATTGCCTTCACCAGAGCGGTCAGCAAGTCCGCGTTGGACTCTCGAAGCTTTGAAGTCGTCAGGTAGGAGTACCGGATGAAGAGCATGGGCAGGAGAACAATCAGGATCCCCGGAAGCCCGAACTGGACATAGAGAAAGGCGACGGCCAGCGCGATCGGACTAATGAGGACGTCGTTGAGACTGGCACCCGTATTCGCGAGCAGCAGGTTCCACACTTTGCGGAACGGGAGCCCCTGGCTGAGTGTGATGGCCAAAGAAACGGCAGCATGATTGACTGCGAGGAAGACCAGACCAAACGAAATGAATGGCCACAGCTGGGTGGCCATGTTCGGGTTCGCGGTCCCCTCAAGGGGTTGCCCCCCGAGCACTAGGAAGGCGTGGCCGGCCAGCGTCGTCGCGACGATCGTTTGTGCGCAATTGAACGACGCGCGAAACGCGTCCTTTCGCCGTACGACCAGTTCGGCGAAGGGAACCGTGATAGCGAACAGAAGCACGCCGCCGGCGGGTCCAAACAACTGCACGCTGGCTAGCAAGGGCACGAACGCCACCGAGGCAGTCGAACCGCCTGCCTTCCCAACGTTCACGCCAATCGCCAATGACTCGGATAGGAGTGCGATCGCAACGAGCGCGCCGAGCGCTACGAGGCTGGCGCTTGGTAGCACCAGCAACGAGGACCAGTCCGTTGTCGCAAGCGACAACGCGGCGGCAATCCACATCACGGCCACATAGGCCCGGACGCGTCGCTCGCTCATGATAAGAAAGCGCCCCCTC
>JBEBGB010000436.1:0-4541 GCA_040081675.1 Vicinamibacterales bacterium | reverse complement strand
CCTTCGGGACGTCTAACACCGGCTGCACCAGACGCCGCCGAGCAGGCGTATCATCGCGCGGTGCGCGGCGCTGGTGAGCCGGCACGTTAGACGTACAAAACTCGATCTTCTTCGACTTGCTCCTCCGAAGAGTCTTCACGCACGGGCATCGTCAGTCACTCGCTAGGTTCAACGTGATGCCCCTCGCGAGCAACGCCGTTGCATCAGCAACCGGTGGTGACGCCCGCACCGCGCGCCTTCGAGAGCATTCGCTTGTGTGGGCCGAGGGCCGCATCGGCTGTGAGGTCCTCGCCGTGCTTGGGGCCTCGTCGTACATCGCCGTCGCGGTCGGGCCATCGGGTTACGGCAGGTCGCTTCGGTTCGGCAACGGCACGCGGCGACGGGCGCGGTGTCTGCGAGCAACGTCGGGCAGGTTGGGCCTCAGCACGCTCGTGTTGGCTCCCCGTTCGAACAGTTGTGAGTCTCGTGGTGCTGGGCTCCGTCGTCGGTCAGAGCAGGCTTGTTCCTCCTTCGAGGCAGCTGCGCACACCGACATGCCATCGCTCCTTCGTGACGTCTAACACCGGCTGCACCAGACGCCGGGCTCGGGAGTATCATCGCGTCGCGCGGCGCTGGTGAGCCGGGGCGTTAGACCGACCAAGAAGAAATTCTTTGGGTGTGGCCATCACTCTCGAACGTGTTCGCGGGCTGCGACCACGTGTTCCGCTCCGACAGCCACTGGCCAGCAATGCGTCATCGTCGAGCATCGTAGTGATCAGTCACAGACGTGGGTGCGGCTGCGCGGCATTCGGGTCCATCGGCGGCGCGGTGTCGGACGTCGCGGGTTCGGCACGCTGCTTCGAGGCTGGCACCGCACCGCGCGATCTGGCGACCACGCACCAACGTCTGGTGGCGTTCGGTGCGGTCCGCACGGGCGGTCATGTTCATGTGGGCAACTCGCGCTGGCGCCGCGGCCGCAAGGCTCGACACATGGTGCTGGTCCCGACGATTCCGTCGGTCGTGCTCTCGCGGCTGGTCTAACCGGCCGCTGCACCTGACGGCACCGGCGCCGGCTCGCGCCGTCACCTTTGCGCGGTAGCATCATGGACGCGCGTGCCGCAGGTGAGCGGCAGGCGTTAGACGTTCAACTCTGATCACAATCGAATTCTGCTCCTTCGAAGGAATGAGTCACGCTCGAAGTGAGCGGGTGGTTCGGTAGCTCGACGTTCTTGGCGCGCCCGTGCAGTGCGGTGGTTCGACGAATCAGTGGTGCCCTCCGCAACACGCGCCTCGGGTTGGTCAATGCGGCCCCCGTCGACCCTCGTGGTGGTTGACTCGATGCTCTCGTATCGATCAGCCCTGGTACTCGACCATCTGGTCGGGCCAACCGGCTGTGGGGTGCGGCTCCGGTGGTGGCGTCGGCGCGTGTCGACGGAGGCGGCGAACTGGGAACCACGCGTCACCATTCCGACAGAACGGCACGCTCGCAGACGCGGTGATTCCGAACGATCTGGTTTGGGGCGCCCATCTCCATCGGCCAGCAGAACTCGGAAGGCATCCTCTGTCGACGCGCCAGCGCAAGGTGTGACGTGTGCGTTCTTCCGATCATGACGTCTAACTCCGGCTGCACCAGACGCCGCGCTCGGCGGTATTATCGGTCGCGCGGCGCTGGTGAGCCGTGGCGTTATGCGGCGTGAATCCGATGCGCATATGTAGAGTGGAGCGAATGATGGCGACAAACCGCTGGTTGGGTGCACTCTTTCTGGCCTCGACTGCGACGCTGACGGCTCAGACTTCCCGCCAACCTGCGGAAGTGCAGGCCATCGCGGAAGAAGCGTATCTGTTCGCCTACCCGATGCTCGAGAACTATCGGACGCTGTACTTCGGATCGGTGGATCGGACGTCACGTTCGTTTCAAATGGGACTCAACGAACTGAACCACAATCGTGCCCTTGCCGATCCGTCCTCGCGGCTTGTGCAGCGGCCGAACAATGACACGCTCTACTCGCGTGCCAGGCTCGACCTGCGTGCAGAACCGGTGGTGATCTCAATCCCGGCTGTCTCTGACAACCGGTACTGGTCGCTGCAGTTGGTCGATATCTATACACACAACGTGGCGATCTTTAGCGCCCGGAACGAGCCATCGACGGGCACTCGATATCTCGTCGCTGGCCCAGCCTGGAAGGGACAGAATCCCCCTGGCATCACACGCGTGGTACGCAGCGAAGGCCAGTTCGTCTATGCGCTCGTTCGACTTGGCGTTGGGAGTGCCGAGGACATTCCCCGTGTCACGGCGATTCAGGACTCTATCGCCATCACACCTCTAAGCACACGAATCGGCTCGGCGGCCCCGCGCTCATCGGAGATCCTGTTTCCTCGCTTCAATCAAGAGGAGGCGCAGTCGGAAGGGTTTATTCAGTACGTGAACTTCCTGCTGGGCCAGGCGGAGGTCCACCCGAGCGAAGTGGCGTTACTCGGTCGCTTTGCGGCGATCGGAGTCGGTGTCGGCATGCCGTTTGATCCGGTTGCGCTCGACCCTCTGACGCGTGCGGCTATCCGTCGCGGCGTGTCGGCGGCTCTCGAGAAGATCAGGTCGGGTCAGACATCCTCGGCGATTCAACGAGGAACATGGACGGTGTCTGACGCATCGTTCGGCGACCGCGAACGAATGCAGGGCCGCTACTTGGTCCGGAGCGCCGCAGCTATGCGAGGACTCTACGGGCTCGATCGCGAAGAGGCCGTCTACATGGGTGCGACCGTGGACGCGAAGGGTCAGGCACTCGACGGCTCTCAAGGTCCGTACTTCCTGCGGTTCGGCCCTCTGGATCGACCTCCGGCCCACGCATTCTGGTCGCTGACGATGTACGACGGAGACGGCTTTCTGGTCGAGAATCAGCTGAAGCGATACTCCATAGGAGACCGTACACCAGGGATGGTTATTGAGTCAGATGGCTCCTTGAGCATCTGGATTGGGCGAGCGTCGCCCGGCCGCAACCGCGAGCCTAATTGGTTGCCGGCACCCAGTGGACGATTCTCCTTGTCGCTCCGGCTGTATCTGCCCGATGCAAGAGCCGAGACCTACACGCCTCCGCCTGTCGTGAGCGCGAAATGAGTGGCCGTCTCTCTCTCTCCATCGGGGAGCCGTTTCGTAGCGAGCATTGTTGGGCGAGTTGATTCATACAGTGTGAATGTGTGATGGGCCGCATAACATCGCGCTGCACCCGACGCCGCCGCGTCGCTCGCGCGCCGCTTCCCGGCGCGGGTGAGCGCGGACGTTAGGCATCAATTGAGGAAAGCAAGTGCGTGACGTTTCGATCAATGACCTCGCGGACCTTGTAGTGTCGGACGTTCCAGATTCAGACAAAAGAATCGAGAAGATGTTCGATTGGCACTTCACACGGGAGATGGAGGTAACCCGCTGGATCCTCGGCGTCGCCGCTACCGTTGGCGCTGCTCTCTTGGTCGCGGTCTTCAAGGCCGAGATCTCGCCGGGCTGGCGACAGGCGGTGTTTCTGCTAGCACTGCCATCTGTAACCGCGAGCTACGGTCTATTTCGACTGTATCGTGCTAGAGCCATCCACCGACAGTTCGTCGTAGCTCTCCGTATTCACAGTCGTCTGCGCCAAGTGCGTCCGTTCTTGGTCCGCTACCGAAAGGAGCGCTACCGATGAGAGAGCTACTCGAGCTGCTTCAACAAGATCTCTTTACGAAAGTCGCGGGACTGGCCAATCTGGTGGCGGCGACCATTTCGTTGTTGTCAATCGCCAGCGGTTTCGCAATGCATTGGATTGCTGCGCGAAAGAAACTTGTGGCCTCCGAGGAGCAGACGTTCAGGGCGGCTTTGGAATCGAGCGATCTGGTCACACTCGGCGACTATCTGTCAACGGCGCTTGGCCGTTTTACAATCCAGGAATACTCGAATCGGCAGCAGGTTGCAGAGCGCATCGACCGCATGTTGGACCGCTTGGTTGAGTTCGTTGCCGAGCCAGAGTCGGAACAGCCCCTCCCTCCGCAGCGCCCCGTCATCGCTTTGAGTAGTGAGGCGCCCCTTGCGTCCGGCGAATTTGCGCGAGTGAGGACGGACATTGAAAACGACGAAGTCTGGAACGGTTTGGCAAGGCTGCGTCGAGTGATTGAACTTCGGCTGAGGCGATTCGCCGTCGATCGAGGCTTCAAGGATAAGCATCTCAGATCGGCTGGTCAGGCGCTTCGGGTCCTTACGGACCGGGGGCATGTGCCAGAACGTATAGCAGAGCCTCTCCAGTACGCGATTCGAATCTGCAACGAAGGCGTGCACGGCAACACCGTGTCGCTTGATGATGCTTTAGCGGCTCTGTCCATTTCCATTGACGCGCTCGAAAGTCTGGATCGCCTTTAACACTATTGATTAGATGCCTAACCTGCGCTGCACCCGACGCCGCCGCGTCGCTCGCGCGCCGCTTGACGGCGCGGGTGAGCGCGATCGTTAGACCGACCAAGAACCAACTCTTTGGGTGTGGCCATCACGCTCGAACATCTTCGCGAGGTGAGCGAGGTGCTCCGCTCGGACAGATCTCCCACCA
>JBEBGB010000435.1:0-4543 GCA_040081675.1 Vicinamibacterales bacterium | reverse complement strand
GCAAAGCTCGTCATGGTGCTGATGATTCAGATGATTCCGAATGCCACGGACCTCCGTGAGGTGTTTCCGGCTCTGGTGTATCAGGCGCTCAATTAACGCGCTGCTTCCGGAGCACGGCGCGCTGCGCTGTGGTGTCTGGCTCTCGAGCAGCTCTATCTCGGACTTCCGAGCGGCGGAGTCGTCTTTGGCGGGCGCCGTGGTGCAGCGAGGCGCTCGTACGCAAAGGCGACCTTCAGCAGCGTGGGCTCGCTCCACGGTTTCCCCAGCAGGTCCATGCCGACCGGCAACCCGTCCTTCGTGAACCCTGCGGGCATGCTGATCGCAGGCAGTCCGGTCGTCGCGCTGAGCTGACAGTTGGAGCCGGCCTGCGGCTGACCGATCAGGGCTGGCTTGCGTCGCAGCGTCGGATACACAAACGCCGTAATCCCCTGCGCGTTCATCGCGTCGAGGATCGATCGCCGCGTGGCGTCACGCTTTGCAAGCGCGGTGCGATACGTCTCCGAATCGCGCGAGGTCACTTCGTCTGCACGCTTGAGTACCGTGTCGATAGCGGGGTGGTACTTGCCGCTCGACAGGATCTCGCCCAGCGTATGCATCGGCGCAGTCGGATACCTGGCGAGGAAGTCGAGCAGGTCGAACTTGAATTCGGCGTTGATGACGCTGGTGTTCTGCAACAGATCGTCCAGCTCTGGAAATGGCACGTCGATAACGCCGGCGCCGAGCGAGCGGATGTTTTCGAGCGCCTCGCCCACGACCTCCGCAACCTCCTCGTCCTCGCTCGCGGTACCGAAGAGGGGCCTCAGCACTCCGATGGTGACGTCGCCCAGACCAGCATCGCCCACAGAGCCGTTGTAGCTGCGTGGAATGTAGTTCGTACTGTCTCGAGTCGTCGGGTCCGCCGGATCGAAGCCGACGGTGTTGTCGAGCATCAGGATCAAGTCTTCAACCGTGCGCGCGAGTGGCCCGCCAATATCCTGACTGTGCGAGAGCGGGACGATGCCGTCTCGGCTCGAGAGACCGATGGTGCCGCGCAGGCCCCACAGGCTGTTCTCGGATGCAGGATTGCGAATTGATCCGCAGGTGTCAGTCCCCATGCCGGCTGCGGCGAAGCTCGCCGCGATGGCAGCGCCGGTGCCGCCGCTCGATCCGCCCGGGTTGCGCGTCGGGTCGTAGGGGTTGCGCGTCTGGCCGCCTGCCGAGCTGATCGAGGTGATGCCGTACGCGAGCTCGTGCAGATTCGTCTTGCCGATGATGACCGCGCCCGCGTCTCTCAGCTTCTTCACCATGAACGCGTCGCGGCCGGTCTGGAAACCGCTGAGAGACAGCGATCCGGCTGTCGTTGGCATGCCGGCCGTTGCGTAGTTGTCCTTCACGACGATCGGCACGCCGTGCAGCGGACCGCGGACGCGTCCGGCGCGCCGCTCGGCGTCGAGCGCGTCTGCTTCCTCGAGTGCCCGCGGGTTGAGCGTGATCATCGCGTTCAGTCGGGGACCATCCTTGTCGTACGCCTGGATGCGCGCGAGATACTTCTCGACGAGATCGTGTGACGTCACGGTGCCGATCCGCTGAGCCGCGAGCAAGTCGATGATGCTCTTCTCGAACACGTCGAACGTCGACGCGGGCGCGGCCGCGGGCAGTGGAGCAATCAGCCCAATCTGTGGCGGCGCCTGCGCTGTGACACGGGTCGCGACGACCAGCGCACCAGCGACGAGTACCCCGGCCGACGCCAGTGTGGCCTTCACGTATCGTGTCTTGGATCTGGTCTGCATCAGCGACGCTCCACTGGGAGTGAGGATAGCTCTTCGGCCCGTGAGACAGACAACCTAAAATCGCTCGAGCTTCTGCGAAGACGCCCGCCAATGACGCACGCCGTTCACTTCAGTCGCCACCGATGGATCATTCCCGCCGTCGGAGTCGCGCTGCTGGCGATCCTGTTCGCTCAGATCGGCCCACGGCAGATCCTCGCGCTCTTGAGCGTGCTGGGCCTGAACATTCTGGCGATCATGGCCATCTTCGCGTGCCACGAATGTGTGCGCGCCGTGGCAATCGGCCTCTGTTTTCCGCCCGATGCGCCGAGGCCGCCCATGCGCCAGCGCTTGCGGGCTCGCTTTCTCGGCGAGTTGGCGGGAACGCTGACGCGCATGGGGCCGTTTGTTGCCGAGCCGTCACGTGCGTGGATCATGACTGGACGGGGACTGAGTGGGACGCACGTGTATGCCGCGGCCGCCGGAGAGTTCATCTTCAACGGGTGCATGTCGTCAGTGGTGACGATCGCGGCGATCCTGCTGACGTCTTCGGCCTGGGCGGTCAACTGGCCGATACGTATCCTGTCACTGGCGCTGCTCTCCCTGTCGGCGGTGCACGTCACCAGCGTCGTCGTGGCACTGACGTTTCGGCTGCGGGCCATCAGTGCCGTTGCGGACGCCGTGCGCGCCTTGCCCCTGGTTGGAAATCGACTCCGCCCCGACCCGGTTCAAGTGCGTCAGGTCGAGGACGCCGTATTTGGCGCTTTGGTTGATCGTCCGCGCACGCTTGGACTGGTGGTGTGTCTCGAACTGCTCGCACAGGCGATTCTGGTCTTCGAGGTGTTCTGGACGCTCCAGTCGATGGGTGTGCCGGTCTCGATGAGGAGCGCGCTTCTGATCCATGCTCTCGGCCAGGGCGTCGGCCTCATTCAGTTCGTGGGCGTCACCGAGGCAGGGTACGCAGTGTTGTTCAAATGGCTCGGCATGACCGCCGCTGTAGGATTTGCCACATCTCTCGTCAAGACGCTGCGCAGCCTTGCGACGAGTGCCCTCGGCTTGCTGCTGCTGACGCAAACCGAGCGGATGTGGCTCGTGCCACGAACGGCGCCGGAGGGTTCTTCGGACACCTGACCGCGGACTCAGCCAATCTCTCTCACGGGCGCCTCCGGTCACACCGGGCACACGGGCTTCCCGTCGGTCTCTCCAGTGAGCTGTCCTCGGGTGAACTCCCAGTTTGTCCCGCTCCGACGATCCTTCGCGCACCGCACTCGCTCGCGCGCCGCAGCGATGAACCACGTCTCCTGGTGACGTGGCCGCGGAGGTCGAAAGGCCGTTGGTAAGAGGACCGCCACGCACGCCTGGTGCTCGGGGTCGCGAACCGACTCATAGCGAATCATCGCGATGCCGCTGTTTCGTGCGGCCAACGCGAGTGCTTGCGTCTGCGCATAGTCGGTGGGATGGGTCCACGCCTCGCGATGACGAGCCAGCGGCCGACGAGTCAGATCGATGGCCTGCGCACGGACCGATGCCGAAAACGCCGTGTGCGGCACGGGACCAAGGTCGGGCGTCTGAGGCGAGTCGAGCAGGAATCGCAGAAGCCAGTAGCCTTTCTCCGCAAGCGCAGTCTGCAACTGCTCGGCGCCGTACCACACCCCGGCGTCGAAAGGCGTGCGGAAGCGCGACCCGATCCGCGGCCGATACCGAAACGGTGTGGCGAGTAGATAGTGCAGCGTCTCGGTGCCGGCCGGCAGCACTGGCTTGCTCTTCTCGAGGATCGATTCGAGCAGCGCCTGCTCAGACAGTGAGTCCACCAGTCGCATCGTCGACGCTATGTGCTGCGACTCGACGACACGCCAGAGGTCGTCGGCGTAGTCGACGGTGTCAGAGGCGAGCGCGCGCGGCGTCCAGGTAGTCAACGGTGCGGACGAGACCGGCAGGGTCGCGGGCGAGATCGAGAGGCACGCCTCCGAGCGCCAGATGCTCACCCCGCATCCACGCAGAGGCCGCCGCGTCATTCGAGCCGACGATGGCATCGAGATCGCGGAAGAGACGAACGAAAAGAGCGGCCAGTTGCCACGGCTTCGAGCCGGGCTCGAGCTGCTTTTGGCCAGACGCGATGCGCGACATGGTGGCAGGACTGACCCCGATGATGTCGGCCAGATCGAGCTGCGAGATCCCGAGCAATGTCGCCGCGCGTACGACGGCGCGCGACAGCACGGCGCCTGGATCAGGCGCAGCGACTGATGTTCTGGCGGGGGCTCGCGTCGACATCACCAGCAATAATACGCTTAGGCAATTTCTATTGCAATTCGCGCGTTGCCCTGGCCTTGCGTCGAATTCGTTGCCGCAATTGCGAAACGCAGTATGAAGACTCTGTAGAATGGCGAGGATTTCGTCGACTTGTTGCTGGGAGCCCGCATGCCGCGCTTGATTCAGGTGTTCATCGTCGCCTCGCTCGCCGCCGTAGTGGCCGTGGCGCAACGGCCCGCGCCGAACTCTGCCGCCGAGGGAGAGTGGCGCGCCTATGGCGGGAACGCCGCAAGCTCGAAGTATTCGCCGCTTGGCCAGATCACGCGGGCCAACGTCAGCAAGCTCGAGATCGCCTGGCGCTGGAGTTCGGCCGACAACGACATCGTCAAGGCCAACCCTGCCAGGCCTGGCGCCTACCAGGACACGCCGATCATGGTGAATGGCGTGCTCTATACGACCACATCCCTCGGTGTGTACGCCGCAATCGATCCAGCTACCGGACGCACGCTCTGGAAGTACGACCCAGAGGTCTGGCGCGTGGGTCGTCC
>JBEBGB010000434.1:0-4545 GCA_040081675.1 Vicinamibacterales bacterium | reverse complement strand
TTGTTACAATCATCAGTGATCGTATAGGTTCTTGTGATCAGTCCGTTACAGCTTCCAGGAGTTGTTACCACATCAACGTGGCTTACCTGCAGATCTCCTGTCAGCGTACAATTGTCACTGGCTGCTGCGCCTGACAGTGCATTGAACTGCGCTATCGTTGTTGCTGCAGCTGGTAATGCATCTGCACACTCAAGGTCTGCTCCGTCTGGTGCTGTTACTATCGGATCTGTATTATCGGTTACTGTGAACAACTGGTCTACTGTTGATGTGTTGTTACAATCATCAGTGATCGTATAGGTTCTTGTGATCACTCCGTTACAGCTGCCTGCTACTGTTACCACATCACTATGTGATACAGTAAGGTTGGCTGTCAGCGTACAATTATCACTGGCATCCGCACCCGCAAGGGCGTTGAAGTCTGCTATCGTTGTTACCGCTAATGGAAGATCATCTGCACACTCCAGGTCTGCTCCGGTTGGTGCCGTTACTATCGGATCCTCGGTATCACCACCACTATACGTGATATCTACCGCTGTGGCGCTATTACCGCAATCATCGGTGATCTCATAATGATAGGTCACTGTCCAGCTGCAATTACTACCGGTCGGTGTGCCGGTCTTCTCTACATGAACGGCTCCGCAATTATCAAGATACAATGCTGCTATTGCTTCTTCGCTTGGGCCGGTTGGTATATTGGCATAGCATACATTCTGATTTGTGGCACCCGCAGGTATTGAACCTACCAATACCGGCGCCTGAGTATCCTGTATTGTAAACGTTGCTGTGGTTGTGGAAGTATTATTATTTGTATCGGTAGCTGTGAAAGTCACCGTAGCACTTCCTGTTGCACCACACAAATCACTGAGTGATGTAAAGTTGTGGCTCCATGTTATAACACCGCCACAATTATCCGAAGCGGAAGCTCCGCCATTGCTGGCCAACCAGGCATTCAGTGCTGCTGTATTACCCGCACCACACTCTACCGTGCTGCTGGCTGCTGCTTGTGTAATCAAAGGAGGAGTATTATCCACCACGGTTATTACAAACGAACAGGTGGAGCTGTTATTATGCGTATCAGTGAACACATAGGTTACTGTAGTTGCACCCAGCGGGAATACTGATCCCGGTGTATGGCTGGCAACTACTGTTACCGGATTTAATATTGTACCACAATTATCAGTTGCAGTTGGCGGCGTCCATGATACTATTTGTGAACAAGTGGATGTATTACCACTGTTGCTGTTAAATGTAAAGCTTGAAGGACAATTGCTGATCACCGGTGGCTGGTTATCTATTACAGTGACTGTCTGCCTACAAGACACTTGGTTACTGAATACATCAATGGCTGTCCAGAAAATTTCAGTAGTACCCACCGGGTATGGAGCATTGAGCGGTTGAAGGTCATTTCTTACCCCAAACACTCCAAATATTCCACAACTTGCATTTACTGTAGGAGGAATTGGTACTCCTGCAAGAGTAACTACTCCTGCATGAAAAGCCGTTACAGAGCAATTATTTGGATCTGCAAAAACTGTTACGTTTGGATTACAAGTAATTGTCGGCGCATTACCTATTACCGTAATGGTTTGCTGGCAAGATCTGGGATTACCATTAATATCCGATACGTTCCATGTAATCGTGGTAATACCCACCGGGTAAATCGCTGTGAGTGGCTGAGCATCACTTCTTGTACCGAATATAGTTAATACACCGCAGTTATCTGTTGCTGTTGCTGTGCCTATTGTACCAAGGCTGATCGTCGCATAGCACTGACTTGCATCTGCACTTACACTTACATTGGCTGGGCAGGTGATAACTGGTAATTCTGTATCGTTTACTGTTACGGTAAAGCTGCATGTACTTGTATTTCCACATGCATCCATGGCTGTCCATGTTACCGTAGTAACTCCTTTCAGGAACACTTTACCGCTTAAGGTTGTGTTGCCACTACCCGGAGTAACGCCTGACAGAACATAAGAATATGAAACAGGGCTACTGCAATTATCTGTTGCGGTAGCGTCAAATTCAGTACCGACAGCTGTGTAAGTACAAACTCCTGTATTCATTGAACGGGTCTGAGCTGGTACACAGGTGATCACTGGTGCCGTTACATCCTGTACATGGATCAATTGCACACAGCTGCTGCTGTTACCGCATGCATCTGTTGCTGTCCATGTTCTTGTTATGGTATAGTTATAATGGTTGCAACTCGCCACACTTGGATTCTGAGTACTTGTCTGACTTTGTGTGATCGTTACAGGTGAACAATTATCGGTTGCTGTTGCTGTTCCGGTGGCTGTAGATGTATTATCATCCTGGCAGTTTACGGTTGCATCAGCCGGACAAGTGATCACTGGTGCTGTTACATCCTGTACATGGATAAGCTGTACACAGCTGCTGCTGTTACCGCATGCATCTGTTGCTGTCCATGTTCTTGTTATGGTATAGTTATAATGGTTGCAACTGGTCACACTTGGATCCTGGTCGTTGGTTTCACTTTGTGTGATCGTTACAGGTGAACAATTATCTGTTGCTGTTGCAACTCCGGTGGCTACGGATGTTTTATCATCCTGGCAGTTTACGGTTACATCAGCCGGGCAAGTGATCACCGGTGCTGTTACATCCTGTACGGTAATGGTCTGTACACAGGTTGAACTGTTACCATTAACATCAGTTGCTGTCCATGTTCTTGTTATTGTGTAATTATAATGTGCGCAAAGATTTGCATTTGGATCCTGTGAGCTTACATCACTTGAAGTGATGGTTGCAACGCTGCAATTATCGGTCGCCGTTGCTGTTCCGGTATTAGCAGGAAGCTGTGAAGCCTGGCAATTGATCGTTATAGGCGCAGGGCAAGTAATGACCGGTGGCGTTACATCCAGTACGGTTACAGTAGCCGTACAGGTTGAACTGTTACCATGAATATCGGTGACAGTAAGCGTTACTGCATTTCCAAACACCTGAGAGCCAAGTCCGGTCACATCATCAATGTTGAGTTGTGTCCATTCTGTGGAAAGTGTCGGGAAACCTGCTAATGGGTTGCTGGTAACACCCTTCCAGACATTTGAATTTCTTCTAAGTGTTTTATCCAATGTAGAATTGCCACCTCCTGTCCATGCGGTACCTGGATCTTCTCCAATACGGCCAAATATATCCACGTTGGAGTTTGAAGATATTTTAAATAAAACAACTGCATCATCCCCGTTAAAGTTTACAGCAGTCATGTTAGTTGCTGCTCCTCCATAGATTGTAGCAGAAGAATTCTTATATACTATCGTTTGCCCTGCACCCAGTGAGCCAGAAAGCAGGTTATCATTTGTTGGAGAAGTCGCACCGTTTGCATATAACCGCAGGCGGTAATCACCTAAATTAATTGTGCCCGCAGTTGGATTATATAGTTCAATGTATTTATTGCTAGAGGAGCCTTCTACATACTCTGAAATGATCAGATCGGTTGGAATACCTATAGCATTAGAACAGTTAAATGTTGTATTACTCAGGCTTAATGACTGAATACCGCAATTATCTGTGCTGCCATTATTGATCATTGCAGGAGTGATCGTTACAGTTCCTGTCGGGCCAAGATTCACTGTTATATTCTGGCATATTGTAACCGGGTTTTCATTATCCGTTACGGTTACGGTCTGCAGACAAGTGCTGCTGTTACCACAAACATCTGTTGCTGTCCATGTAATTGTTGTTACTCCCACAGGATATGGAGCATTTAATGCAAGAGCATCACTACGAACTCCTGCCACTGATGGTGTCTGGCAATCAGTTGCGGTGGCTACGCCAACATTTACTGTATAACTACATACACCTGCATCAGCTGTATGTGTAATATTGGCCGGGCATGTAATGACCGGTCCTGTTACATCATGTACTGTAATTACCTGCAGACAGGTACTGCTGTTACCGCATGCATCTGTTGCTGTCCAGGTTCTGTTGATCGTATAGTTGCCGGCACAGTTGCCTCCTACTATCGCATCAGCATAAGTGATGGCAGGGCTATTATCACAATTATCCGTCGCTGTTGCAGTTCCTGTATTTGCAGGAAGCTGTGAATCCTCGCAGTTGATTGTTATTGCTGCAGGACAGCTTATCACTGGATCGCTATTATCACTTACTGTGATCACCTGTACACCGGTGCTTGTATTACCACAGGCATCCGTCGCTGTCCAGGTTCTGGTAATTGTATAACTATAATGTGCACAGCTTTCAAGGTCTGTACTCTGTGTGCTTTGTTCATCCAGACTTACCGATGGGGAGTCGTCACAATTATCGGTCGCTGTCACGGTCGCTGCTGCAGGTATGTTATCACAACTTGCCGCTGCATCCGCCGGTACGCCTACCAACACTGGATCGGTATTATCACTTACCGTGATCACCTGTGATGCTGTTGATGTATTACCACAGGCATCCGTCGCTGTCCATGTTCTTGTAATCGTATAACTATAATGTGCACAGCTTTCAAGGTCTGTACTCTGTGTGCTTTGTTCATCCAGACTTACCGATGGGGAGTCGTCACAATTATCGGTCGCTGTC
>JBEBGB010000433.1:0-4546 GCA_040081675.1 Vicinamibacterales bacterium | reverse complement strand
CGTATAAGGGCGCTGGACTTTTGCCGCAGCTGCTGATTGCGCTTCGGCACACCGGGTGGGCGCTCAGTTCCGTTGGAGGGCTTGGCATGTTTCGACTCGCGGGTGCCTTAGGGTTAGCAGTTGTGATCGTCAGTTCACTCGCGGCGCCAGTCGCGTGGGCTCAGCAAGCCAGTGGCATCTCCGGCGTGGTGCGCGACCCGTCCGGCGGGGTGCTTCCAGGCGTCACCGTCGAGGCGTCGAGTCCCGCGCTCATCGAGAAAGTCCGAACGACGGTCACCGATGCCCAGGGGCGCTACGTTATCGGCGACCTGGTACCGGGCTCGTATACCGTCACCTTCTCGCTCGCGGGGTTCAGCAACGTTCGACGCGATACCTTTACGCTGACCTCGGGATTCACAGCCCAGGTGAACGCCGACATGAAGGTCGGCGCGCTCGAGGAAACGATCACGGTGACGGCAGCCGTGCCGCTGGTCGACGTGTCGAGCGGCAAGCGGCAGACGGTGGTCTCGGCCGATGTGCTCTCCACGCTGCCGGTCAGCACGAAGAATCTCCAGGCGCTGATCGAGATGACGCCGGGCTGGGCGGGGCTCTCCGACGTGGGCGGACAGTACCTCCAGGAACCCGGTGCGTTCCACGGCAAACGCGGGACCAAAGTGTCGTTTGACGGCATGGTCGTGGAAAACAGCGATGGGAACAGCAGCTATCAAATCAACGCGGCGTCGGTCGCCGAGATGGCGGCGCAGACAAGCGGTCTGTCGGCGGAGGTCAACGCCGATGGACCGGTGATGAACATGATTCCGAAGGAAGGCGGCAACTCCTTCAACTCTATCGCCACCGGCATGTTCAGCAATTACCACCTCGAAGGCGGGAACCTGAGCGACGAGCTGAAGTCTCGCGGCTTCTCGAAAGTGAACCGAACGTACCGCCTGTACGACGCGTCGGTGAGCGTCGGTGGGCCGATCCTGGAGAACAAACTCTGGTTCTTCGCGGCACCGCGCACCTGGGGCGTGTCGAAGCAACTGGCGGGCCTCTACTGGAACAAGACGCAGGACGTGTTTCTCACGCCTCCTGGTGCGGCCCGCAAAGTGGTGCTCTGGACGCCGTGGACCGATCGGCCGCTCGACGCGCGGAGCGGCCGCGAAGAGTGGTACAACTCGGGGTTCGGCCGGTCAACGTGGCAGGCCTCACAGCGAAACAAGTTCAGTTTCCTGCTCGACTACCAGCGGGCCTGCAACTGCTTCGGGCGCACTGGTGGCACCGCCTCGCAGGAAGCGGTCGGCGCCTCCTACAAGTTCCAGCCGAGCCGCCTGATCCAGGCGCGATGGACCTCGCCACGGACAAACAAGCTGCTGCTGCAGGCCGGCACCGCGTTCAACGTCTCCCAGTGGAACGCCTACTGGGAACCCGCTGTGGCAGGCGACATCATCAGCGTCAACGACACCACGCTCGGTCTCCGGTACGGGGCGCAGTCGACCTATCGCGGCAATCCCAACTACACGAACCGGTACAGCCAGGATTTCGCGGCCACCTACGTGAACGGCGCGCATTCCTACAAGTTCGGTGTACAGAACGACGTGCTCACCACCGACGCGCAGTACATCGTCAACGGGAATGTGAACTACACGTTCATCAACGGCGTCCCGTCGTCCATCACGCAGTTCAGCACGCCCTATCTGCGGCACGACCGCGGCAACGATTTCGGGCTGTACTTCCAGGACAAATGGAGGATGGGCCGGCTGACGTTGGGCTATGGCGCCAGGTTGGACTGGTACTACGGCTGGGTGCCGAAGCAGCAGACGCCAGGCGACCCCTCGACCTGGCCTGGCGCTCCGCAGAAAAACGAATGGCTCGGCGAGCGCAGCTACAACCAAGTGAAGGGCATCCCCTCGTGGAAGGACCTCAATCCACGCGTGGACGCGGCGTACGACCTATTTGGTAACGGTCGCACAGCTGTGAAGTTCGCCATCGGCCGCTACGTCGCGAAGACGAACGTCGACGTGCCGACCGCCAACAACCCAATTACCACGTCGGTCATTTCCGCGGCCAGGTCCTGGACCGACACCAACAAGAATTTCGTGCCGGATTGCAACCTGGGGAACTTCGACGCGCAGAACCTGAGTGCCAGCGGCGGCGACGTGTGCGGCGCCATCAACAACAGGAACTTCGGGCAGAACAATCCGAACGCGGCAAAGTGGGCCGACGGGGTGCTGAACGGCTGGGGGGTTCGCGATTCCAACGTGGATATCTCGACGGAAATCCAGCACCAGCTCAGCCAGGGCTTGTCGGTGTCCGCCGGCTATTTCTTCAATACCGGCGGGTATTTCAGGAACTCGACGGTCACCACCAAAAATCGCGTCACCGACAACATCCTTGTGGACCGCACCAACTACGATACCTACTGCATCACGGCGCCGAAGGATCCCGCGCTACCCAATGGCGGCGGATATCAGGTGTGCGGGCTCTACGACATCAACCCGACGAAGTTTGGGCAGAGTCAGACTGTCGTGACGCTGACGGAGGGCTTCGGTACCCCGAAGTATCGCAATCACTTCGTCAACTTCTCCTTCGATGCCAGACTGGGCGGCGGCGCCAGAATCGGGGGCGGCCTCGACACCGGCTATTCACTCGTCGACACGTGCTTCGTGGTCGACAGCCCGCAGGCCCTGGTCAACTGCCATTCGGTCAACCCGTTCAGGGGACAGACGCAAGTGAAACTGAACGGGAGCTATCCCTTGCCGGGTGGTGTGGTCCTGGCCGGGGCGCTCCAGAGCCTGCCCGGAGTGCCGTACACGGCAGACTACAACGCCCCGACCGCCGAGATCGCACCGTCGCTCGGCCGGGACCTGGCGGGCGGGACCAGGACCGCGCTGGTGCCGCTCGTCGCGCCGTTCACGTTCTTCGAAGCGCGAATCAATCGTCTTGACCTGCGCGTCAGCAAGAAGTTCAACGTGGGCGGCCGGCGACGTCTGCAAGTCAATCTGGATGCCTACAACGCGCTGAACAGCAGCGCGATCACCACGATCAACTCCACGTTCGACTCCCGGTGGCGGCAGCCCAACACCGTCATCGATCCGCGGCTGTTCCAATTCAGCGGAGAACTGAGCTTCTAGCGTTCGTCAACGGATGACTGCCCGATGAGCATCGCTCATCGGGCGGCAGTCGTCTTCGTCAGTTCGCCCCACTCGACTCCTCATCGAAGCTCGTCATCCGCGAAAGGCGTGCGACACGGTTTGCCGCCTTCGTAGAGGCGCAGATTCTCCGCGATGTGGCGGGCCACTAGCGGAAGCGCCGCGTCGGTCGCAGCCGTGAGAGCGTCGCGCTGAACATCCACCGCCTCCCGGTATCGTCCTACCTCCGCCAGGGCCATCGCGGTCGTTTCGGCAAGCTCAATGGTCTGCTGGCCCTTGATCAACTGATCGATTACCTGCAAGGCGCGGCGGCCGTCGCGCACCCGATCGTCCGGTGCTGCGGCGAGCAACCGCGCGAGGGCGTGGCTGAACATTGGCTGATCCGCGTGCGCGGTGAGCCCTTCCGCAAGCCGATCCCGGGCCTCCGCGTACCGACGCAGCCGAATGAGCGCCATCGCACGCCCGAAAGCGGCATCCGTGTTCGTCGGATCGAGGCCGAGCGCCTTGGCATACTGAGCAAGCGCTTCCTCCGGGCGACCGGTCCGCCCCAACGCGTCCGCCAACTGAACCCGTGCCTCGACGTACTCCGGCTGGCGGTTCAGGGCCGTTGAAAAATGCTCGATCGCCTCGCGATAACGGCCGGCCTCGCTCAGAAGCACGCCCAGGCTGTAGCGCGATTGGGCGTAGTCGGGCGACGTACGCAATACCTGTTCGAACTGCTCCATGGCGCCGGCGATGTCCCCCATCTGGTAGAGCGCCGTCCCGAGCCGATGGCGAAGGGAGGGATCGTTTGGAGCGACCGCGAGTCCTTTTCTGAAGTCCGAGGCTGCTGCCTGCCACTGGCCTGCCTCGAGCTCGGCCCCGCCCCGGATGTTGTACGCCTCAGCGCTCTGAAGTAGAAGATCGATCTCACGCATGAGTGGATCGGCCGGCCTCGCATCGACGTCTCCCTTTTGCGCAAGGTGCGCTTCGGCCCTCGTCATGTCGCCGAGGCCACGGTAGGCCATGGCCAGGGAGTAGTGAATCTTCGTCGCGCGCGGGTCCAGATCGAGCGCCTTGGTGAGCTGATCGACCGCGCGCCGGAACTCCCGCTGCGCCAACGCCGCGCGGCCGGCGCCGAACCACGCCGCCGCCGCGGAGGGCTGGCGCGCCAGCGCCTTCGCGAACACGCCATCGGCGACATCGGGCTGGCCAGCGGCGAGATCCGCCTCGCCCAGCCAGATCATCGTGGGGACATCGTCTGGCATCAACTGCAGCGCACGATCGAAGGAGGAGACCGACTTCTCGACCGGCCCTTTGCCTCTGTACAGGTGGCCGAGATAGTACGGCCATCGCCGGTCGCTGGGCGACAGCGTCTGCGCGTTGAGGTAGCACGCCTCGGCGGCATCGAGGAAGCTGGCCGCCATCAGGAGCTTGCC
>JBEBGB010000432.1:0-4549 GCA_040081675.1 Vicinamibacterales bacterium | reverse complement strand
CTCACCACCTGATCTCGGAGCCGCTCGACGCGGCCCTCGCGATGCGCGTGCAGGATGACACTCTGCTCGCGCGTCAGGAACAGCTCGGCGATGTCCACCTTGAGCGCCGCCGCGAGGCGAGCCAGCGTTGCCGTGTCGGCGTCACGGCTATGTTTGATGATGTTGGTGATGGTGTTCGGACGGACTGAAGCCGCATCGGCCAGTTGGCGTTTGGTCCAGCCCCGCTCCGCCAGGAGGCGGGTAATCGCATCGCCCCAGCGCGTCGTCGGCACCTCTGCACTGTAGTGTATCGCTCCACCGTCATTCAATAAGCGCCACGCTATCAATAGGTTGCGATAAATATCCCTCTTGATACGATTTCTATGCGCCACGATATTATCGTGATGCTAGTATATGGCGCTCAAGCGATAGGCTGATCGCTTGAATACGAAATCGATTGATAGCAGCCCGGCGTTACGTTTGGTTGGCCCACCTACGTGCGGGCCCAGATTGGGGGAACGGAATGCGACGGCTCATTGCGGTAGTACTCATATCGGGGATCGCTTCGCCCGCGTTTGCGGATATCCGCGGCAGCGTGAACAAGGAAGGAATATTCGCAGGGCAACAGGCTGCCCGCGCCGCGGCCGCGCAGGCTCGACCGAACGCGAGTGGGAGCGACGAGAACCCCTACTTCCTTCCGGCCGTGATCCTCATGGGTGCCGGTGGTCTGGTTGCTCTCTACGGGCTGACGCATGAAACCGGGGTTGAATGCTCCGGCATCGGGACGGTGGGAGTGTCGTGCGGGACCACGAAGAGCAAGGCCACGATATTCACCGGCGTCGGGATGGCAGGTGTCGGCGCATTCCTGTTCAACAAAGGCAGAGCAAAGAGCAGCCCGCAGATTCTCGCCGGTCCTCACGTGATCGGTGTGGGTCAGCGTGTGGTGTGGTAGGGCCATGCTGGCGCGCTGCACTGTCGTCTCGCTCGTCGTCCTAACGCTAGGGGCAGGCTCTTCGATAGCTCAGACTGGTCGGCCCGCCGCACCGGCCGCGCCGAACTCCGCGCCTGCGGTCGGGAACGCGCAAGCACCATCCAGCCTTACCAATCAAGACGTCTTGAAGATGGTGCAGGCTGGGCTCGGAGAGGCGGTTGTTCTTGCAACCGTACGGACGGCGCCGACTACGAGCTTCGATCTCTCACCGGACGGCCTTATCGCCTTGAAGAAGGGAGGCGTCAGCGATGCCATCGTTGCCGTGATGATCGATCCCAAGGCGGCGCTCGCGCCTCCCACGTCGGCTGCCGCGCCGGTCATCGCGCTGCCGGGCGTGACCGGGTCCCTCGATACACGCGCGCGCATCGACTCTGCCACGGCCGCCCCGGAGATTCCACGCGAGCCTGGCATCTACTGGGACAAGGGCCGTGACAGCACCCACAACTTGGTCGTGCTGGAGCCGACGGTGTTTTCGCAAGGCAAGACGGGCGGGATGCTGGCGTCGGCGTTCACCTACGGCATCGCCAAGGCCAAGATAAAGGCCGTTACACGTGGCAGTGCCGCGGTCCTCCATATCACCGAATCCCGGCCGACCTTCTATTTCTACTTCGAGAGCAGAGGGTCTGGCCTTGGCAATTCGGGCGGCTTCAGTGGCTGGCTATCGGGTGCGACCAGTCCGAACGAGTTCATCTTGGCGAGGATGACGTCCAAGTCCAAGGAGCGGGAACTCGTTGTTGGTGAGGTTGGTGCGTTTGGCGCCAATTCAGGGACTCGTTCGAAGGACACCGTAGACCTTCAGATCGATCGCCTCAGCGGTGGAGTCTATCGCGTGAAGACTTCGGAACCACTCGAGCCTGGCGAGTATTGCTTCTTCTACGCCGGCGGCCTCGGGACGCTCGGTGCCGGCGCGGCCAGCGCCGGAAAGTTGTTCGATTTCGGGATCTACAACTCCACGGATCGGTAGCGATGGTTGTGATCTGCCTGCCGTTCTGAGGACCAGCTGAAGCCGGAGAGGATGACGCTCCTGAGGCGGATGAACCATGAGAGCAAAGCTTAGACGTATCCTAACCAGCGGCCTACTGCTGGTCGCAGTTGGGTGTGGCGGGGGGAGTTCGCCGACATCTCCGACAACTCCATCTACTATGCCTACCCCAACGCCGACTCCAGCGCCCTCACGAAGGCTTGCCTCGATTTCATTATCTGGGAGAACGTTGTTTTCGGCCCCAAATCAACAGGCTCAAATGGTGGTCACCGCACGCTTCAGCGACGAAACCAGCCAAATTGTCACGGACCGCGCCGTTGGGTGGAGCTCGTCGAATAGGGCCATCGCCACCGTGTCATTGTCGGGTCTCCTGACTACCGGCCAATTCGATGGCATCACTGAGATTGGCGCATCTTATGAAGGAATCGGAAACAGCGTTCTAGTCACTGTCACCCGAATCCCAAATTCTCAGCAAAACCTGACGGGCACCTTCTCAGGGACGGTCACGTTTTCGAATCGGTCGACCGGCCCAATGACCTTAGTGCTCGAGCAAATTGGAAACCGCATCACGGGATTCGGCCAAGTCTCTGTTCAATTCGAGGGCGGTTATAGTTTGGTCTCAGCGGTTCGCGTTGAAGGCACGGTCAACGGCCCGAACCTAACCATCAATCTCCTAGACAACCAAGGAAGTTGCCCCAAGGAATACAGGAATACCGTTACGGCATTCACGAATTCCATGATGCGTGGGACATTCGAGAAGCGCGGCGGATGCGACGATTTCATTACTTCAGGAACCTATTCGATCGCGAAGGAATAACCCTCTCACTCTTTTGACTAACGGATGAATCTGAAGAGTTCTCAAGCACGAACCATTGGTTGCTCACTGTGCCGCGAGATCAGGCGGGATCGGGCGTTATCGTTTTGGATCAACGCTGCTCGCGCAGCCCGGCCAAGTGTTTGACGTCGAGCCCACGCGCCACACGGTCACTGCGGCTGCGTGGATTGGTCCTGAACCTGTAACTCGTCGGTAGTCGAGAGGGGCCACAATGATTGCGGGCACATCAGTCCAGAGAATTTTCTTTGTCGTCGCACTGCTGTCCGTGGTCACCGTCCTGGCGTGCGGTGGGGACTCTTCGAACCCAGTCGCGCCAGCCCCGGCACCCGCTCCCGTGCCAACGGCCGCGCCGGCCCCGGCTCTGAGTCTCACAGGAACGTTTTCGGGGAACGCCTCGGACTCTTCTGGGCCGGGGCGAATGACATGGGTCCTCTCGCAGGTCGGGGCGTCGGTGTCAGGCACCATGACCGCCTCCACGCCTTCAGGCACAGTTCAGTTCAGAGGGAACTTTGCCGGAACACTGTCAGGAACGACGTTGATCTTCACGATCAGGGTACCGGCCGGAGGCGTGTCCGCCCTTCCAACCTGCACGATCGAGATTCCAGGAGTCGCAACAGGCGTCAGCAGTTCCAGTGTGTCTGGCACGTACTCAGGTACGAGCACGTGCACTGCGCCGTTCAACAACGGCCAGTTCGCATTGGCAAGACAGTAGGTGCGCAGACTCAGACATGACGCATGGTCACGCTCGGCTGGGGCAGTCTCTGGTGGCTCAGGACTTGGCCGTCCGCATGGCGGAAGCGGAGCGGTTGTTCTCCGACTTTCGAGCGCGGACTCCATACACAGTGCACCCGTTCACTCGGAGCTTCGGGTCATTTCGCGCGTCCTCGGCACCCACCTTCTACTGAACCGCCGCGCCAACATCCGCTCTTGACTAGTGGCTCCGTATTATGGTCATTTATATGACCATGATCGTGGTCAATATTCATCAGGCCAAGGCGAAGCTCTCCGAGTATCTCGACGCCGTCGCGCAGGGCGAGCGGGTGCTTATCTGTAAGCGGAATCAGCCGGTTGCCGAGTTGCGCGCGGTGGCGGATGTGCGCACAGCGCCGCGTCCCATCGGCGGTGCGAAGGCGCGGTTCGAGGTGCCCCCGTCATTCTTCGAGCCGTTACCGGATGAAGCGATCGACGCCTTCTACGGTGAGCAGGCGGGTGGTTTCGGCGCCGCGAAAGTCGCGGAGAAGACTGGTGCCGCACCGCTCGCGAGGCGCTCCGCTGACAAGAGGCGGCGGTGAGGCTGCTCCTCGATACCTGCACCTTCCTCTGGGTCGTGACCGGCAGCTCGCAGTTGCCGACACGTGTCGTCGATCTGTTTCGCGCGCCTGACAACGAGGTCTACCTGAGCGCGGCTTCCGCCTGGGAAGTCGCACTCAAACATGCTCTTGGACGCCTGCCGCTACCGGAACCGCCCGAACGGTTCGTTCCCGCCGAACGCGAGGCGCACGGCATTTCGCCACTGCCGGTCGACGAAGAATCGGCGCTGCACCTCTCGCGGCTTCCCGCGATCCACCGCGATCCATTCGACCGGTTGCTCGTCAGCCAGGCGATCGTGCACGGCCTCGTCATCCTCACGCCCGATCCGCTGGTCTCCCAGTACCCGGCACGGACGATTTGGTGACGATGCGTGGAGGCGTGAAGACGTCGCTCAGGGCTCGATCTCGATGCGTACTCCAGACGGAGTCCGCCGCCATCTCCCATATGCCTG
>JBEBGB010001310.1:0-1083 GCA_040081675.1 Vicinamibacterales bacterium | reverse complement strand
GAGGTCAACATGTCCAGCCCCGCTCCCTTCGAGCCGATCGCCAACCTGCTGGAACGAAGCCTGAGCATTCGCCACGTCTACGGTGAACCTGTGCAGCGCGGCGACACCATCGTGATTCCTGTCGCGCAAGTAGCCTACGGCTTTGGCGCCGGCGGAGGGCAGGGCCGCCGTCCCGCGCGAGCGGGCGAGTCTGCGGAAGGCACATCCGACGCGCATGGCGACGCCACTCATCCCGAGGCCAAGGGTGCTGGCGGCGGAGGGGGAGTTCGTATGACTCCGGTGGGAGCGCTCGAGCTCGGACCAGAGGGCACACGGTTCATTCGTTTCAACCCACTCCAGCCGTGGCTCCTTGGCGCGGCGTTCGGTTTTGCGATTGGCGTGTTCCTCGCTCGACAACGGCACTGAGAAGCTGGCTCGAAAATGAAGCGAGCCGAGCGTTCGCCTCCCCGACGCTTCGGCATGCTGTCGAGTCTTCTTTGCCGATGATGCGTGCCTGATAGAATCAACGGCGCTCTTTTGGCCCATGGTGCCCGACGTGGAGGATTGCATGCGCAAGTCAGTGTGGATGATGGTGGCAACGGTTGCGGTGCTTGGCGCATCCCTCTCGGGGCAACAGCGAGTTATTACGAAAATCGATCCGTTCGACTACGACGTCACGCCGAATTGGTCGCTGCCGTATCCAAAGGCCAACTACGCCTGGGGCTCGGTGCCCGGCATCTTCGTAGAGTCCGACGACCGCATCTTCATCGCGAGCCGCGGTGAGATTCCGGTGTCGAACCCGGCTCCAGCCGGATACCTCGGCTTCTATGGCTCTCTGCGAAGCGCACTTGGCGCGCCGGACAATGAAGTCCGCGGCTGTTTGCGCATCGTCGACAGCACAGGCAAGGTGCTCGAGATCTGGTCGCAGTGGGACAAGCTGTTCGAGGGGACCAACGGACCGCACAAGATCAAGATCAGCCCCTACGATCCGCAACGTCGCGTCTGGGTCGTCGGCGAGACAAAGAACGTCATTTACCTCTTCTCGAACGACGGCAAGCAACTGCTGAAGACCATCGGCGTGGAGTGGGCGACGGCGGACGATGC
>JBEBGB010000431.1:0-4565 GCA_040081675.1 Vicinamibacterales bacterium | reverse complement strand
TTCCTCGCGGTACTTCGCAATCGTGCGGCGAGCGAGCTCGAGCCCTTCACGCTGCAGAATCTGCACGATCTTCGAGTCGCTCAGCGGCTTGCGCGGGTCTTCGTTCTCGATGATCTTGCGAATGCGCTGCTTGATGGTGACCGACGAGACGTTCTCGCCGTACTGACTGGCGATGCCGCTGTGGAAGAAGTACTTCAGCTCGAACACGCCTTGCGGCGTGTGCATGTACTTGTTCGTCACCACGCGGCTGACCGTGGATTCGTGCATGCCGATGTCGTTCGCCACGTCGCGCAGAACGAGCGGACGCAGGTGTTCGATGCCGTGATCGAGGAAGTCGCGCTGGAAGTTGATGATGCTCGTGGCGACCTTGTGAATGGTCTTTTGCCGCTGCTCGACCGACTTGATCAGCCAGAGCGCGGAGCGAAACTTGTCCTTCACGTACGCGCGCGTCTCGTCGGTATTCTCGCTGTTCTTGTCGAGCAGACGCCTGTAGACGGGGCTGATGCGCATCTGTGGCAGCCCGTCTTCGTTGAGCATCGCCACGTACTGGTCCTCGACCTTGACGACGTACACGTCGGGAATGACGTACTGCGACTGGCTCGGGTTGTAGCGGCTGCCAGGTTTCGGGTCCAGATGCCGGATGATCTCGATGTGCTCCTTCAGATCGTCGATGCTCATGCCCATCTTCCGGGCAATTTCGGGCACCTGATGATTCTGGAGCAGCCGCAAGTGCTCGGTGACGATCTTCTCAGTGGGCGTGCCTTCGAGCCCAAGCCGGCGAAGCTGCAACAAGAGGCACTCTTGCAGGTCGCGGGCGGCCACGCCGGTGGGGTCGAAACTCTGGACGAGCCGAAGTGCGCGCTCGACCTCGTCGACGGGCCACGGTCCCATGGAGGCAATTTCTTCAAACGACGCCACCAGGGCGCCGTCGTCGTCCAGGTTGCCGATGATGGCGGCTCCAATCTCGCGCGACAGCGAGTCGTCGGACTGCATGGAGAGCTGCCACATGAGGTGGTCGGCCAGGGAACTCGACGTCGAGAGTGTGTTCTCGATCGGCGGCAGCTCTTTGACCTCCTGCGGCGCCTTCGGGCGATACCCATCGTCGAGGTAGTCGCCAAAGAAGTACTCGTAGTCCTGGTCGTCCCAGGTGTCGGTCTTGTTCTGCTGTTGCGCCGGATCTTGTTTGTCCTGGGCCTGAGCCGGCTCAGCAGCCTGCAGATCCTCGGTCGGTACCTCCTCCAGCATGGGGTTCTCGACCATCTCTTGGTTCAGAAGGTCGGACAGCTCGAGCGTCGACATCGGCAGCAATTTGATCGCCTGCTGCAGAGACGGCGTCAGAATCAGCTTCTGGACGAGTTTAGTGTGTAGTTTCTGCTGGATACCCATTGAACCGATCGAGTCAGCTAAGTGTTGTTTACACAGCGGTTAGAGCGACACTTCGCTGCAACATTCGTCGAGATTGTCGGGAGACAAACTCTGCAGATGCAATTCCCAGGCCTTATTCTAATCCAACCGAAACTCGGTCCCCAGATAAATCCTCCGCACCTCTTCATCGGCAGCCAGAATATCGGGCGTCCCGCTCCGGAAGATCACCCCTCCGTGCACGATATACGCACGATCGGTGATTCGCAGGGTCTCCCGAACGTTGTGGTCGGTGATGAGCACGCCGATGCCGCGCTCCTTGAGATGGAAGATGATCTTCTGGATGTCGGTGACCGCGATGGGGTCGATCCCCGCAAACGGCTCGTCCAGCAGGATGAACTTGGGTTGCATCACCAGAGCACGGGTAATTTCTGCCCGTCGTCTTTCGCCGCCGGATAGTGTGAAGGCCTGCGACTTGGCGAGCGGTGTCAGGCCTAGCTCTGCTAGAAGCTCGTCAGTTCGTGCGCGACGCTGCGCCCCCGTCATGGGCATCGTCTGGAGAATCGCGAGGATGTTCTGTTCGACCGTCAGCCCGCGAAAGATCGACGGCTCCTGCGGCAGGTATCCGATGCCTTTCCGAGCCCGCACGTACATCGGGTTGTCAGTGACGTCCACGCCGTCCAGCTCGACCCGACCCGAGTCTGGCGCCACGAGGCCGACCGTCATGTAGAACGTCGTGGTCTTACCTGCCCCGTTTGGTCCGAGCAGACCAACGACCTCGCCCGACGACACCTCGACGTTGATGCCGCGAACGACCGTGCGCCCGCCGTACGACTTAGTGAGATCGAAGGTGCGGAGCGTGGCCACGTGTGGAGAACGACAGGATTAGGGACAGGTCGAAGAACTGCGGGTTTGGGTGCGAATCTGTTCGTTTCCGTCGACGACAATCCTATCGGTGGCCCTGTAGAAGGTCAACGTGCGTCCCGTCGTCTCCCGCGCGCATTCGTCGACGATGGTGACCGGCGCACCGGTCACAAGGTAGCGTTCGTCCGCTCCGAAATATGTGAGCCTCTGGCCGGTCGTCTTGCGGTTGTCGCCTCGAAGCGCCACGCTCTCATAGGCCTCGGCCCGCTCGAGTTCATCTCCGGACGGCTTCAGGAACAGTTCAATCCGGGGTGACGTCAGGTCGCCCTGCGGACCGGTCAGGTGCGCATCGCCGGTGTAGGTCGCCCGCCTCAGCGAGTCGAGATAGGCAAAGGCTTTCGCGGTGCCAATCGAACTCACGCGCTCTTTGCCTCCCTTGGTGTCGTCCTGCAGCATCATCGCCGAGGTCGCCACCGGTCCGTCCGCAGCGAGATCGCCGCTCTTGCTGTCGATCGTCATGGCGGAGCCTTTGATTGAGGTCTCGGCCTGCCACAGAAGCACTGAGCCCTCATAGACGGCCTTCGCGCCTGGCCCATCGTAGGTCAATCGTTCCGCGGTCACGTTCACCGGTTGATCGTTCTTCAGCATGGACGGCAGATGCGCGGCTGTGTCCTTCGATGTGCCTGGTTTGCGCGGCTGCAGCACGCTCTTGACGGCGCCAGTCGCCTGCATGACCGGGCCGTCCAGGGTGATGCCGATCTGCGTTGCGTCCACCGCGATCTGCTCGTTCAGGACGTGCGGCACCGGACTGGCTGGCTCGCTGCCCGACAGGTCGAGCACGCCGCGCGACACGGCGTATCGGCCGGTCGCTGCAGTGGCATACAAGGTGCCGTCTTCGAAACGGACGCCGCGCGTGAAGGTCGCGTCCTCGATCGCACCGAATCCGCCTGCCATCGCTACGTCGAGCATGCCCGACCGTGCCGCGCGGTCCACGCCGGCGCCGCGCTCCGAGAATTGAACGTTGCCGACGAATCGCGCGCCAGTCAGTCCTTGCTTCTCGTCGCCCGTGCTGTCAAGAGACTGAGCGGCGATGGTGCGGGACGGTGTTCCCGTCTCGCCCGGCAGCGTGACGCGCACGTTGTCCCTGGCGGTCAACGCTGTCAGCGTCGCTCCGTCGGGCGCCAGGCCGAGCGTCATGATCGCGGCGGCGATCTTGCGGCCTGGTTGCCGGCGATCGCCCGCCAACTGCAATGCCCCGTCGCCGTCGATCGCCGCACGCTGCAGCGCCGACTTCTCACCACCGTACTGGAGATCCATGTTGCGGCCCGACGCTGATTCGAGCCCTCCCGGTGTGTTTGCTGCAGCCTTGATGCTCGAGTTGTTTCGAAGCTCGAGAAGCTCGAGGCGCTGCTCGTCCTCACTCAAGTGTGCAATCGCCTGATCGGCAGCCAGCGTCTGGCGGTCGCGGGTGATCGTCACATTGCGATCGAGGCGAACCACTTTTACGGCCCGGTTGAACTCCAGCGAGGCGGCATGCATCGTCATGCCACCAGCGCCGCCCGCATCCGGCGTCACATCGATAGCTGCGCTCTCGGCAATTCGCAGTACGTCCTGCACCTGGTCGTAGTCGAGGCCATTTCCACTGCCGGTCATCCGCCCACGCGTGAACGTCGCCGCGCCAGGCACGCGGATGATGTTGTCAGCCTTGATGTAGGACGCTTCGTCTGAGGCGACGACCAATCCGTCGCTCGACTCCATTCGTACGCCGCCCGTCAGTTGCACGTTCGAGTCGTTCGCGCCAACCTGGCCCTCGCGTCCCTTGACGACGAATGTCTTGCCGCCGCGTTCACTCGTGATCGTGACGCCGATCATCTTCGAGGCGCCGCTCGCGTACGTCAGCAGGCGGTCATATGCGAGGGTGCCGTCCTGGCGGGCGCCGCTGATGCGAACCGTATTGCCGCCTTCGGACTCGACCAGCGCGGTCGGGTCAGCCCCGGGAAGCGGGGGCTCTGCCCGGGGGGTGGTGCGACGTTTGGTATTGGTGGCAACCACGACTGCGAAGGCAACGGCGACGATCGCCACGCCGATCCTCGCAGGCTTCTGCCACCTCATGACTGCGTCGGCCGGATGTCCGCGAGCGTCAGCTCGACGTAGGTTTCGCCGTTGAAGTGGTTCTGATCGAGCGAGAACGCCACGTCGACCCCGCGCTTGTGTTCCACCACTTGATCGTGCTTCTCGGCCGCCCGCCACGCAACTGCTCGAAACACGCGACCCTCGTGCCGAAGTGCCATCTTGAGATGGCGCTCCTTCAGCTTCCGCGGACCATCCACCACCTCTAC
>JBEBGB010001309.1:0-1084 GCA_040081675.1 Vicinamibacterales bacterium | reverse complement strand
TGCGAAGCGCGCGCAGCGTCATCTCGACATCGTCGGGGTCGTCCTCGACCAGCAGAATGTCGACTTCGCCGGACGTGGTCATGAGGGACGTTCCTCCGACAGCGTGAAGTGAAACGCCGCGCCACGGTTTTCTCCGGCCTCCGCCCATACACGTCCGCCGTGACGCTGCACGATGCGGTGCACGATGGCGAGTCCGACGCCGCTGCCTTCGAATTCATCCGTTCGATGCAGACGCTGGAACACACCAAACAACTTGTCGGCGTAGGCCATGTCGAAACCAGCGCCGTTGTCGCGCACGAAATAGATGGCCTCGTCCTGTTCACGGCGACAGCCGATCTCGATCACAGCGGGCGTTCGACCACGCGAGTACTTGATGGCGTTGGACAGCAAGTTGACCCACGCCTGTTTGAGCAGCGCCGGATCACCGTACGCGCTCGGCAGGTGCCCGACAATGAACTCGACCTGGCGGCCCTCATGCTGCGGGCTCAACTCGTCGAGCGCGCCCCTTACCAGTCGCCCCATGTCCACAGTGCGCCTGTTCATCAACCCGCGGCCAAGCCTCGAGAACGACAGAAGGTCGTCGATCAGCTCTCCCATCCGTTTGCCGCCGTTGTGAATCCGCTCCAGATAGCGACGGCCTTCTTCGGGAAGCTCGGAACCGTAGTCTTCGAGGACGATGTTGGCGAAGCCGTTCACGGCGCGAAGAGGCGCGCGCAGATCGTGCGACACCGAGTAGCTGAAGGATTCCAGCTCCGTGTTCGCGGCTTCGAGTTCGGCAGTGCGCTCGATGACACGGTGTTCGAGCTCGGCGTTCAGACGCCGCGCTTCATCCTCCGCGAGCTTTCGCTCGGTAAGGTCGACCAGGCACGCCAGGGTATGCGCCTCTCCCTCGAGCGTCATTGCCTGGACGGTCAATAGCAGGTGCCTCGGCTGGCCTGTCTTGGTCCGGGCGGTCACTTCGGCGGTCACCCTCTGGGCGCCGGCTCGGAGCGGAGCGAGATACTTATCGCGTTCCTCGGCTTCCATCATGAGCAGCCCGATGTTCGTGCGTCCCGCCAGATCATTGCGGGTGTAGCCGATGATC
>JBEBGB010001308.1:0-1085 GCA_040081675.1 Vicinamibacterales bacterium | reverse complement strand
CTGCAAGAGTTGCGGCGGCTCAACTCGGCCACGGCCCTGGACGAAGGGCAGGTGCGAAGCCAGCTGAAGGCGTTGTCGGAACTGAGCGATCGGTTGGCTGTGGACGTGCGCGACGCCCTTGCCGGTATCGATCAGGTGCTCGATGTGCGCCAGCAGGTGCGGTTCCGCTTGTTCGAGGAGCAGATGGAACGGCGCAAGGTCGACCTGCTGATGCGGGCCCGCCAGGCCAACCGTCAACGCAACGCACCGTAGTAGTACACTTCACGACACCGAGTTCGTGAAGTGCCTTCTCCCGTGAGCGACGACCCCCTCGCCACGCCCCTCCAGTTCCTCAAAGGTGTCGGACCCAGGCGTGCCGCCGACCTGGCACGTGTGGGACTGCACATCGTCGAAGATCTCCTGTTTCGATTCCCGCTTCGGTACGAGGACCGCAGTCGCCTGCTGCCCATTGCGTCCGTACGACCGGGCGCAAAGGTATCGGTGACGGGCCGCATCGTTCATACGGCGCTTCGAACGACACGTCGACCGGGCTTCAAGATCTTCGAGGCGATCGTCAGCGACGACACCGGCAGCATCCTGGTGAACTGGTTGAACCAGCCGTATCTGCGCGATGTGTTCAAGGCCGGCCAGCACGTCGTGCTGTTTGGTGCGGCGGAGATGCGCGGTCACGGCGGTCTGCAACTCACCAATCCCGACCACGAGATGCTGGACGACGAGGAAGGCGAGACGATTCACACCGGACGCATCGTTCCCGTCTACGAAAAGGCCGGGACTGTCACGCCGAAGATGCAGCGTCGCTTCGTGCACGACGCGTTGCTGCTGCTGACGGCAGACCTGCCAGATCCCGTTCCCGAGGCACTTCGCGCTCGCGAGGGTTTGCCGACCAGGCTCGCGGCGCTGCATGCGACGCACTTTCCGCCTGCGGACGCGAACCTCGAGCAGTTGAACGGTTTCGCGGCGCCCGCGCAGCGGCGGCTCATCTTCGAAGAGGCGTTTCTGTTCCAGATGGGCGTCATGGCGCGGCGACGCGCCGCACTTGCCGAAACGAAGGCGGGAGTCATTGCCGTTGACGACAGAATCCGGGA
>JBEBGB010001307.1:0-1090 GCA_040081675.1 Vicinamibacterales bacterium | reverse complement strand
TGGCTGACGATGTTGATGCCGAGCGCCTTGAGCGCGACAAGGTCGGGGATGTCGGCATCGAGGCTGTGCGCGTCGCCGAGGCGGCGGCCGAGGTCCATGTGATAGTGATGATTCATCACCTGGTAGCCAGGAAGCGGCTTATAGCGATCGCCGTGCGTAAACGCCGCTGCACGCTCGAAGGTCACTTCCGCGGAGTCGGCACTCGGATACAGAAACGCCGTCATCCGTTGCAGCGTTCCCGGACGCGCGCTGTACAACGAGAAATTCGCCTGATTCTCCGACTCGTCTTCGTGCTCTGCCTGACGAACGCCAAACGAAAACGTCGCGTCGCTATCCTTGCGATACCAGTTGTAGCCAAGGTTGATCGCAATCTCGCGCGCCCAGAAGAAGTTGTGCGGCGGCGGAAACACCGCAATCGCTCCAGCGCGACCTGCCTCCGCAACCACAAGTCGGTTCGCCGCTTTCAGTGGCACTTCGTCGTCGTTCTTCGCGCCGCCGAAACGGTACTCCTGCCACGTGTTTGCAATGTCGCGCCACACGACTCGCGCGTCTCGGGTGACGCTGAGCCCCTTCAGCCCTGTGTGGTACTTGTACGCCACCCACGGCGTCGTCGTCGTCGCCAGCACGTCCTGCTGAATGAGGTTGGTGCCCTTGAAGATCGTGTACTGCAGAGTGCCAGAGAACACGCCGAGCTTCACACCAGGGAACGCGATGATCGCGCGAGTGCCGTCAGTCTTCACCGAACACGACGTGACGGCGTACACCGCCGACACGCGCGACACCTCTTCTGGCTTCCGCGGCAATCCGGGCTGATTCGCAACCCCCTGGGCCGGAGGAGGGTTGCCGCCGCGGCCGCTCGGCGGGCTCATATCGAGCGGTGCATCCCAGAACGGATCCCACCGGTATTTGTCGACGATCTCGTTCGTCAGTTCTACGCCGAGACCTCGCAGGGGTGCGATCTGCTGCGTGCTCATCCGCCGCAGACCAGTGATCACGCGATAGTCGGACGCTACGTTCGACGCGACGACGCCCCAGCCGGCGCCGGCACGACGGACAGCTAACTCCTGGATGGTCGGCGTTCCACTCGCCA
>JBEBGB010000054.1:0-16553 GCA_040081675.1 Vicinamibacterales bacterium | reverse complement strand
TGGCCGCTCGAGTCGACACGCGCGTGCGGGGCGCTGGCTTTCGAGTGGATGCCTTCTTCCGTCCGGTGCGTTTCGCCATGATGTCCTCGCTGTTGCGGCCCCTCTGTTGAGGCAAGCGGCGATTATACGTGGCATCCATACCAGCCTGTCCCCGCCTGCCGTGCCCCGCCGGCCTTGCCCGCCGCCTAGAACCTGAGGAGCCGATTCACCTTGATCACGAACGCGCGGTTGCGCAGCGCAGCCACAGTCGGATGGTCCACGGTGTCGTAATCGTCGGTGTAGACCACGAAGATCTCGCTGCCGGGGCGATACTCCCAGCGGAAGCGCAGGTTGCTGCCAACCGAGGTGTTCGTCGAGTTGTACTGCAGGATGCCGCTGATGTAGACGCGCGGGGTCAACGTGTAGGTTGCCCGATTGCGCACGACCTTCGCGATGAAGTGCCCCTCGCGCAGATCCACCCAGTCGATCTGCAGGCTCGGCTCGAGCGACACCTGCGGCGTCACTTGCACACGGGCGCTGCTGACACCGAACGAGGTCTTGGTGCCGTCGTAAAAGGTGCCAGTCTCGAACAGCACCGTACCGGACGCCTTGCGCTGCTGCCCGGCCTGGTACTCGACGTGGGTGGTGTGATAGTCGTAGCCGCCGACCGGAATGCGCACGGCGGGCGTAATGGCGAAGGGCGCGATGAGCCGCTCGAAGTGGGGTATGACGCTGACAAGGACGATGTCGCTGTTGGTCAACTCCGTCTGAAACTGGCCAATGGCTTCGCGCGTGTCCAGTCTGTTGGTCGTGTTCGTTGTGTAGTTGAGGCTTCCCTGGAAAGCGAACTTGCGCACGTGCGGGATGCCCTTTGGACGTGGGCTGAAGCGCAGCTGCGCAAAGTTACGCCGCATGTCGAGCCGGCGCACGAATCCGATCTCGGGGTTGAAGTTGCGTCCAACCTCCAGTCGCTCCACCTGGACACCGTACTTGTCGGCGTTGTAGTCGAAGAGCCCCCGATAACTGAGATCGCCGTCGTGCTTCCCGTCGGTGCGCGTGCGCGCGACGTAGCTGTCCAATCGCACGTTCTGATAGAACGAGAAGGTGGCATCCACACCGTAGCCGTCGTTGCTGCCAGAGCGCCCCACAAGCGTCGACCGATGCGTCAGCATGGCGCCCACGCTGCTGCGCCTGAGAATGTCTCGCTTGGCGCGGAGCACCGTGAAGTTCGCCGAGTCGACATTGACGCTGCTGTCCCTTCCCGTTTCGACGTTCAACGCACCGAGCGAAAACTTCCCCGCCTTCCCCGTGAGGCGACCTCCCGCCTGGATTGGAATCGAGCGACCGGCATCCAGGCCGATGCGACGACTGAAGAACAGGTACGGTGTGTCACCGGCGCCGGCGCCCAAGCCCGAACTCTGCCGGCCCGCAAACGCGAAGGTGCCCTGCCCCTCGAGAAAGAAGTCGCGTTTCTCGGGAAAGAACAGGTTGAAGCGTGTGAGGTTCACCTGCTGCTCGTCGACCTCGACCTGCGCAAAGTCCGTGCGCACCGTGAAGTCGGACGTGAAGTTCGGCGTGATGCCGTACTTCACGTCGCCGCCGATGCGTCCCGCGAGATCGTTCGCGAGCGTAGGCTTCACCGTGTTGTCCGAGGACACACTTGAAATGGCGTAGGGTTTGAGCTCGATGTTCGGACCGGTCGGCGGAACTTGCAGGCCAACGAGAGTACCAGCGGACGATATCTTCAAGATGCCGCGGAAGGTCGTGGCCGACCGGGGAATCTGCGTCAGGTGCGACCACTCGTTCTTCCATCGCACGACGCGGCGCAGGTTGATGCCCCACGTCTGATCACGCCCAGGGCCGTAGCGCAACGACTTGAAGGGAATGGCCATTTCGATGGTCCACCCGCCGTCGAAACGGCCCGTCTTCACGTCCCAGACCGTGTTCCAATCGACGTTCGGTGGGTTCTCGTCCGTGATCTGCTGATCTGAAAAGCCGCCGATGGGATTCGCGTAGAAGAGATACCCGTTACGCCGATCGTGAAACGTATCCAGGAGCACGCCGAAGGTGTCGTTCTGGCGGAGTTGAGCCGTGTCCCGACGCATCTCGTTCGCGACCATGCGCCCGGGCTGCGTGTCCCAGCAGCGGGCCGACACGTAGATGTTGCTGTCGTCGAAGAAGACCCACGCCTCGGTCTTCTCGGTGGCAGCCTGCCCTTCGTTTGGCTCCTGCTGCAGGAAGTCGCTGACAGAGGACGTGGATTCGTAGGCGCTCTCGTCGAGCCTGCCGTCGATACGCATCGAACTGGCAACGCGAACGGCGCGAACCGTGACATGCCCCTCGGCGTCGCGAGACACGACCGCAGGCGACACGGGCGCAGGCGCGTCGCTGGTTGACGGGGCGGCGGGACGGCCTTGAGCGAACAGCGCCGGCGCGGCGGCACAGAGGAGGAGCACGACCACGAGACACCGCGGCATGAAGGTCAGGATTCGCATGAGCGTGTGGATCGTACGAGAGTGAATTGCGTTTCGCAAGTGACTTGCGACGCCGCAGCACCGATCTATCCCGATCCTGATAGACTGAGCCCGCTATGGCGGTGCCACGCCCCGCGCGACCTGTCGTTCGGCCGAAACGATCGGCCTGTCCGGTGTCTCGCACCCTCGACGTGCTCGGCGATCGCTGGTCGCTTCTCGTCGTTCGCGATCTGATGCGCGGCAAGCGGAGATTCGCGGAGTTTCTCGAATCGAAGGAAGGCATTCCCACCAACACGCTGGCTGAGCGCCTGAAGCGCCTCGTGCGGGCGGGCATTGTCGAGAGCCGGCGCTACAACGATCATCCGCCACGCGTCGAGTATGTGTTGACACCCAAGGGCGAGGATCTGCGACCGATGATTCGCGCGATGGTGGATTGGGGTGTCCGCCATGCCGGCGGCCGCGTGCCCCCGCCGCTCGTGAGGCAGTGACCCGCATAAGGGAAACCTCTGGCGTCACAGTCTTGCCGGAAATCCGGCACACGACTGTCCCCCTCGAGTGCAGCCAAAGCGACCGCAGAACAGGACGAACGCGTATGAGCCTGCCGAATCTCAGGCAAACGTGCAGGCACGCCGGTTGCACATGCATACCTCGTCTCCGTCTCGTGCTCTGAACCGCTATGCGATACACGCTCATGGTGATGCTTCTGGCTCTGCCACTCGCAGCCGGATGCGTCAAGACCCAACCGGCGACCGACACAGGCGACGCGGTGGTCGCAACGCCGACCTCACCGTCTGCACCCACATCACCAACCATACCGACGACGACCACTGACACGGCGTTGGCCTTCAATCCAGACATCAAGGCCCTCCTGCAAACGGACTGCATCAGTTGTCATGGGCCGTCGCGAGCCGACGCCGGCTACCGGGTGTCGACGTACGCACAAACCATGGCGGCGGTGCAGGCCGGCAGTGCGTCGAGCACGCTCGTCCGCGTCACGCAGTCAGGCGGCAGCATGTATCGTTACTGGAGCGGCAGCACCAGCACGCGTTCGACCAAGGCCGCCACAGTTCGCTCGTGGATCGTCACGTACAAGGCACAGGAAAACCGATGATTCGTCGCACCGCGCTCGTCTCGCTCTGCTCGGCACTCGCGACGGCATGGCTCGCCGTCCATGTCGCCGCCGCCCCGGCAAAGGCATTGCCTCCGCTCACATTCACAACGCTCGACGGCGGGACCATTGAGTCCGCGGATCTCAAAGGGAAAGTCGTGGTCCTGGACTTCTGGGCGAGTTGGTGCATCCCATGCCGAAAGTCGTTTCCGGAAATCGATCGGCTCTCGAAGGAGTTCGCATCGAAGGGTGTGACCGTCATCGCCGTCAACGTGGATGAACAGCGTAAGAACGCTGACGCGTTCCTGTCACAGTACCCGCACCAGGTGACGGTGGCGTTCGACTCGAAGGGAGTCTCCGCCAAAGCGTTCGACCTGCAGGGCATGCCGAGTTCGCTCATCATCGACCGCAGTGGTCGAGTGCGATTCAGGCACATGGGTTACACCGACAAGACCATCGCGCAGTTCCGGACCGAGATCGGCCAATTGCTCACGGAGGCGGAGTGATGTCGCGACACGCTCGAGTCGTCTTCGTCCTGGTCGCGCTCGTCGCCATGGCCGGCGCCGGCTGTGCGACCGTGCAGCCCTGGCAGCGTGGTCTGCTGGCGGACTCCTGCATGGTGTTCGATGCTGGTAGCGCCGCGGCCTACATGACGCACTGGCAGGAGTCACGCGAAGGCTCCATGGGCGGCTTCGGCGTCCAGGGTGGCGGGTGTGGCTGCAAGTAATCGTCGCGTGCTGCTTATCGGACTGTCGACCAGCGCGCTGCTGCTGGGCCTTGCCGGGTACAACTGGGCGCAGAACCAGCTCGATGTGTCGTTCCACGCGTTTCAGGACACACGCGGCGTCACCGTGCTCAGCCCGGACGCCAACTTCTCGAAAGACTTCAGCGACCGCACCACGCTCAAACTGAAGTTCGGCGTCGACGCCATCTCCGCGGCGTCCGATTCGTGTGCTCGATGTCATCCAAGCGGTGCCAACAACGGTCGCGTGGTCACGAGTGCGAATGTCGTTCGAAAGTACGGTGATTCGAAGCTGACGGTCGGTGGTGAGTTCAGCAAGGAACTGTTCTACACCGCGACCACCGGTCTCGTATCGGTGTCACGGGACTTGAACAAGGGCAACACAACCGTGGCCAGCGGGTTCTCGTTCTCGCTGAACCAGCCGCAGCTCCATCCGAGCGAGGACAGCGAGACGCAACGCTCGCTCGACGCGTTTGCGTCGGTCACGCAGTCATGGACCAAACGAACGGTCACGCAGTTCGGGTACGAGTTGAATCAGGTCAACGGATACCAGACGAGTCCGTTTCTCCGGACGAGCCTCAACGGCGTGATGACCATTGGTAACTCGCCCGACGCGCGCACTCGCCACGCACTGACTGGTCGTATCCGGCAGTCATTGTCGGATGACACCTTCGTCGAAGCCGACTATCGCCGCTACCACGACACCTGGTCGGTCGACTCCGACGCGTACTCCGTCGGGCTGTCGCACCATTTCGGCAGCACCGTCGTCGGGGGCGGGTCGTTCCGGCACTACTCGCAAACCGGCGCCTCCTTCTATCAACCGAGCTATACCGGCACACCGACCTACTACACGGGCGACTTCCGTCTGTTTCCCTTTGACTCGAACAGTGCCACCGCACGACTCGAGGTCACGCCGAAAGGCGGACTGCTTGCCATGCCTGCAGGTTCGAGCTTGACGGTGCAGTACGAGCGATACCGCGCCACGACTGGATTCGAGGCGGGCATCTTCACCGGTGGCATCCGGATTCCGTTGAAGTGATGCAGGCGCTCGCCCTGCGACGTTGGGCCCGCGGAACCCTCCTGGGCGTCGCCGGCGTCAGTGCCGTCCTCTCGCCAATCCTCTCTGCTGACACCGACACGGGCCGTACGCGCCTCTTCAAATTCATCATGGGCGGCTCGGTGCGCGTTGAGGTGTACGGTGGCACGCCCGCTGCCAGGCAAGAGGCAGCCGACGAGGTCTTCGCGGCGATCGCGGAGGTAGACCGTGTCATGAGTGATTACCGCGACGACAGTGAGTTGACGCGCGTGAACCGTGAGGCCGACGCGCGGCCTGTTCCCGTCAGCGCCCCACTCTTCGCCGTGCTCGAAGCGGCGGACCGCGTCGCCCGAGAGAGCGACGGAGCATTCGATGTGACCGTGCGTCCGCTCGCCGTTCTCTGGGGACTGAAATCGCCGACACCGCGCGTGCCTTCTGCGGCGGAACTCGCCGCGGTCGCTCCACTCGTCGGGTTCCGCAGCCTTCAGCTGGACGCACGGGCCCACACCGTGCGGCTTTCGCAACGCGGAATGGGTATTGACCTTGGCGGCGCGGCGAAGGGATTCGCCGCGGAACTCGGCGCGCTCGTGCTGACGCGCCGCGGCCTGTCTGGCGTGGTCGACGCGGGCGGCCACCAGCACCTGGCCGGCGCGCCTCTGGGTAAGTCGATGTGGACCGTCGGCATTGCCGATCCGGACCATCCGGGCCGACTCCTTGGAGCGGTTGATGTGCACGGCGGCGGCATCTCGACAACCGCGAGCGACGCCCTGAGCACTCGTGGTTCGCTTGGCAGACAGGTCCTCGACCCTCGAACGCTCCGTCCATCAACGGCGTGCATCAGCGCCACCGTCGTTTCGCCAGACGGTACCTTGGCGCAGGCGCTGTCTCACGCCGCGTGTGTCATGGGCCCGGGCGCTGGCGTTGCGCTGCTCGCGCGTTTCGCCAACACCTGGGGCATCGTCGCCGACAGAGCACCGGACGGATCGGTCGGCGTCCGCGTGTCAGCCGGTCACGCCAGAGACTTCCACCCGATCGCGCGCCGAGACTGAACCTCGCACGTCGAAAACCGCCAACCCGCCTGCCGAGCCCGCCCAGCCTGCCCAGCCTGCCTTCCAGATCCTCCCGGCCCTCCCGGCTGCCGCCGCTTTCCCAACCTTGCTGAGCAGGATCCACGATTTCGGATTCTGGCCAAGACGTAAAGAATTCGGCGCACATTTCTGGCGCTCGGCATCCCTGATATTGGATACTTGCGTTCCTTTATCTCGTCGTTCCGCATTTTTCGTCGGAAGTTGGCTTTCGTTTCGCTCTTCGAACGCAAGTCTCACAGGTCACTTTGGAAAGGATTGTGGAATGACGAGACAGATCGCGCGGACACTGAAGGCAGCCCTGCTGGGCATGACGCTGTTCGTCCTGGCACCCGCGGCGGCGCATGCCCAGAGCACGTTTACGGGAGTTGTGAAAGACACATCGGGCGCCGTCCTACCCGGCGTAACCGTTGAGGTCGCGAGCCCGGCACTCATCGAGAAAACCCGTTCCGTGATCACGGATGAGAGCGGAGCCTACCGCGTGGTGGACCTGCGTCCAGGCGTCTACTCGCTGACGTTCTCGCTCGAAGGGTTCTCCACCGTGAAGCGCGACGGGGTTCAGATCGAGTCGAACTTCACGATGACCATCAATTCCGAGCTCAGGGTTGGCTCGCTCGAGGAGACGCTGACCGTCACAGGCGCGGCACCCACAGTCGACGTGCAGAGCACGACCAAGTCGCAGGTGCTCAACCGGGAAACGCTCGACGCGATTCCGACGGGACGCACCATTCAAGGCATGGGACAGCTCATCACGGGGGTCTCGCTGAATATTCCCGACGTCGGCGGTTCGCGCGCCATGCAGCAGACCTACATGTCTGCCCACGGCATGAGCGCGTCGCAGACAACTGTGCAGGTCGATGGGCTGATGGTGAACGGCCTCGATGGCGATGGCGCCGTGCAAAGCTACTTCAACAGCTCGATGAGCCAGGAGATGGTCTACACGACGTCTGGCGCGGCCGCGGACGTGTCCGGCGGCGGCGTGCGTCTCAACATGGTGCCGAAAGACGGCGGCAACATTTTCAACGGCAGCTTCTTCGCCGGCTTTCAGGACAAGAGCTTCCAGACCGACAACCTGACAGACGCGTTGAAGGCACGCGGACTGAAGTCGGCAGACGGCATCGACCGCTTGTCGAACTTCGAAGCCTCGCTCGGCGGCCCGATTCGGAAAGACAAGATGTGGTTCTTCCTGTCCGCCCGCACGTTCCACCTGGACACGCTGCCCGCGGACGTCTTCAACGCGAACGGCTCGCCAGGCGTCGACCCCCAGAGCATTGCCAGCGTCCAGGCGCGCATCATCTGGCAGATGAGCTCGAAGAACAAGCTGTCGATTTACAACGACCGCATCGGCAAGAATCGCGGCGCCGCGATGACGGCGGGCTTCGATCCAGCGACGGCGTCCGTGGTCTGGAACTCGCCCATCTACACGACGGGCGCGGTGAAGTTCACTTCGACGTTGAGCAACCGCCTGCTGTTCGAAGGCGGCTTCTCGACCAACTTCGAGCGCTACAATTTCTTGTACCAGCCCGGCATCGAGAAGCAGCGCGGTACACCAGAGTGGTACACCACCATCAACAAGCAGGACACCTCGCTCGGCACCACCTACAACGCCGCGGTCAGCACGCAGTTGCAGTCTCCGGACCGGCTCAGTGTGGCCGCGTCACTGTCCTACATCTCCGGCGCGCACAACCTCAAGGCTGGCGTTCAGAACAGCTGGGGCAACTATCGCCGCACCTACCAGGCCAACGGCGACATCCGCGCGTTCTTCCAGAACGGCGTGCCGTTCCAGGTGCATGCGCTGAACACCCCGTGGGAGAGACGCGACCAGCTGCACGAGGACCTCGGCCTCTACGCACAGGATGCCTGGACGCTGAACCGCCTGACGATCAACTACGGCGCCCGCTGGGAGTACTTCACTCACGGCACGCCCGAGCAATCGTCGCCGGCAGGCCGCTTCACCGCTGCCCGCCACTTTGACCCGATCGACATGCCAACCTGGAAGAGCATCGCGCCACGCCTTGGCGCGGTCTACGATGTCTTCGGCAACCAGAAGACGGCGCTCAAGTTCAGCGTCGGGAAGTACATGCAGGCTGGCTCCACCGGGTTCTCCGAAACCTATAACCCGCTCGCGCTGACCACGGCCGCCTTGGCCTGGACCGACCTGAACGGCGACAAGGTTCCGCAGGGCGAGCTTGGGTGTGTCTACCAGACGGCTGGATGCGAGATCAACCTGGCGCAACTGCCCAACGGGTTTGGCGTGGCCAACCTCTCGAGCTTCGATAAGAACATCAAGCGGATGTACAACATCGAAACGAGCGCCAGCGTGCAGCACGAGCTGATGCCGAGCGTATCGGTGTCTGGTGGCTGGTTCCATCGCGACTACCGGAACCTTCGTCGCCGCGACAACATCCTCCAGTCGTTCGCGGACTACACGCCGTTTACACTCTTCAGCCCGATCGACGGCACACCGATCACCTACTACAACGTGAGCAACGCAGCGCGTACGCGCATCTCGACGGTCGACCTGACCGCCGGCAGCGACCGCAAGCTCTCGTACAACGGCATGGAGTACAGCTTCAATGCGCGTCTGCCGAAGGGCATCACGATGTTCGGCGGCGGCATGAGCGAGAAGACCGTTGCTCAGCTGTGCGACGAGAAGTGGAACCCGAATCTGCTCCTGTACTGCGACCAGACCAAGAGCGGCATCCCGTTCCGGACGCAGTTCAAGATTGCTGGCTCAGTGCCCGTCAAGTACGGCATCATCGCCAGCTTCTCGTTCCAGAGCCTGCCCGCCTATCGCTTTGGCACGGCGGCGCTCAACATCGACACCGGTATCGTGGCCGGTCCGAGCGGTCAGCCCGGCGCGCTGTCGCTGGCCAACCCGAATGGCCAAGGCACGGTGTGGCTGATCACGCCGACGACCGCGTACAACGCGACGAGCCCCTGCGTGTCGCAAGGGAAGTGCGCCGTCGGTCAAGTGGTGGATCCCGGGATGACCGCGGCCTCTCTGTCTGTCCCGCTGGTCGCGCCACAGACAGAATTCGGCGACCGGATCAATCAGCTCGACATCAACATCGTCAAGACCATCAAGATCCGGCACATGAGCCTTCAGCCCAAGTTCGATCTCTTCAACGTGCTGAACGTGGCGCCGGTCTATGCCGTTCGTGGCATGAACTTCGGCACAGCGGCCTATCTGCAGCCCTCGTCGGTTCTGGTCGGCCGGGTGTTTCAGGTCGGCGCGCTGCTGAGGTTCTAGGCGCGTCGCTCGCCCGATGCACTCGCGAGCCTCAAAGGGCAGGCGAGGCAGGTCGGGCGGGTGAGGCAGGCAAGACAAGTCAGGGGGCGGCTCTTCTCGAAGGGCCGCCCCTTTTCTTTCGAGCGGGCACTACACAATTGGCCTAACCAACCCAACCGGCCTGACCTGCCCTTCCGGTCCTCCCCGAGTTACCTCGTCCCTTCGCAGTCGACGATCCACATTTCCGATGACCTGTGAGAAGCCGCGGACTTCCTTCCGGTTTCTTTACTGGCCCTGAGCGGTTACACGGCCGATACTCCCACTCCGATTTCATTTCGCAGGCACGCGTGCGCGCATTCCTCTTCGAACTCTAGTTCTTGAACTCACGAGTCGAGTTGACCCGAACTTCTGTTGGTTGCTTCACATCGGAAAGGACTGCGGAATGACAAGACAGGTCGCGCGAACACTGAACGCGTCGCTCCTCGCGATGGCTCTGTTCGTTCTGGTGCCATCGATCGCTCATGCGCAAAGTTCGTTTACGGGAGTGGTCAAGGACACGTCTGGTGCTGTGCTCCCCGGCGTGACCATCGAAGCGGCAAGTCCCGTGCTCATCGAGAAGACGCGCACAGTGGTGACCGACGACAACGGCGGGTACCGCCTGGTTGATCTGCGGCCGGGCACCTACACGCTCACCTTCTCACTCGAAGGGTTCTCGAGCGTCAAACGCGAGAGCGTGGAGCTTCCCGCGAACTTCACCATGACGATCAATTCCGAGCTGCGTGTCGGTTCGCTCGAAGAGACGCTGACTGTCACCGGGGCGGCGCCCACAGTCGACGTCCAGAGCACCACGAAGTCGCAGGTGCTCAACCGCGAAGCGCTCGACGCGATTCCCACAGGCCGAACCATCCAAGGGATGGGACAGCTCATCACCGGCGTCTCGCTGAACATCCCAGACGTCGGAGGCTCGCGCGCGATGCAGCAGACCTACATGTCGGCGCACGGCCTCGGCGCATCGCAGACCACGGTGCTGGTCGACGGCCTCATGGTGAACGGGCTCGACGGCGACGGCGCGGTCCAGAATTACTTCAACAGCTCGATGAGTCAGGAGATGGTCTACACGACCAGCGGCGCGTCGGCCGACGTGTCGGGCGGCGGCGTCCGCCTGAACATGATTCCGCGCGATGGCGGCAACAAGCTGAGCGGAAGCCTCTTCTCCGGCTATCAGGACAAGAGCTTCCAGTCGAGCAACCTCACCACCGAGTTGACGCAGCGGGGTCTGAGGACGCCCGACGGCATCGGGAAGCTGTGGAACATCGAGGGCTCCCTCGGCGGACCGATCAAGAAGGACAAGGTCTGGTTCTTCGGCTCTGCCCGCGCGTTCCACTTGGACACCCTGCCGGCCGATGCGTTCGTCGGGATTCCGGGCACGGCGCTGCCCAACCGAGCGCCGACGCCGAGCACCGAACGTGGCGTCGATCCGCAGAAGATCAACAGCTTCCAGGCCCGCATCGTCTGGCAGATGAGCCAGAAGACGAAGCTGACGGTTTATAACGACCGGATTCTCAAGGACCGCGGCGCCGACCAGATCGCTGGCGTGGATCCTGCGACGGCCTCAGGCGTGTGGAAGTCGCCGATCTACACCACCGGGTCCGTCAAGGTGGCATCAACCGTCACTAACAGGATTCTGGTCGAAGGGGGCTTCTCGGCGAATCTCGAGCGGTACACCATCCTCGCACAGCCCGGCATCACCAAGGAGCGCGGGACGCCCGAATGGTATACGCAGATATTGCACCGAGACCTTTCACTCGGCACCTACTGGGGCTTCTCGTACGGAGGCGAGAACTACGGACGGTTCCCCGATCGGTACTCGTTTGCCGGCTCCGCCTCCTACGTCACCGGCGCCCACAACATCAAGGTGGGTATGCAAGACACGTTTGGCAGCTATCGCCGCACGGACCAGGTGAACGGTGACGTGTATTCGATCTTCCTGGCCGGGGTGGCGACGAGTGCTCGGGTCACAAACGCGCCTGTCGAGCGCTACGACCAGCTGCATGCCGACTTGGGCGTCTACGGACAGGATTCGTGGACGATCAACCGTCTGACGATCAACTACGGCGCGCGGTTCGAGCACTTCGCGCACGGCATTCCCCTGGAGACGTCGCCGGCTGGCCGTTTCACCGCCGCGCGTTCGTTCGGGCCGATCGACATGCCGACCTGGAACAGTGTCTCTCCGCGCGGGGGCCTGGTCTACGACGTCTTCGGCAACCAGAAGACGGCCGTGAAATTCAGCATCGGCAAGTACATGCAGGCTGGCTCCACCGGCTTCTCGGAGAGCTACAATCCGCTGCAGCTGACGACAGCCGACGTCGCCTGGACCGACGCCAACGGAGACGGCGTGCCACAAGGCGAACTCGGTTGCATCTATCAAACCGCGGGTTGCGAGATGAATCTGGCGCAGCTGCCGAACGGGTTCGGCGTCGCGAGCCTCGCCAACTTCGACCCAGACATCAAGCGGATGTACAACGTGGAAACGGCGGTCAGCGTACAGCACGAGGTGCTGCCGCGCGTCTCGGTCACGGGCGGGTGGTACCACCGCGATTACCACAACCTGCGACGTCGCGACAACACGCTGCAGTCCTTCTCGGACTACACGCCGTTCACGCTCTTCAGTCCCATCGACGGTTCGCCCATCCAGTACAACAACGTGAGCGTGGCCAAGCGCAGTGCGATCAATTACGTGGACCGCACGGCGAGCAGCGATCGCAAGATGTGGTTCAACGGGTTCGAGTACAACTTCAACGCCCGGCTACCGCACGGGGCCACGCTCTTCGGCGGCGGTATGAGCGAGAAGGTCATTGCCCAGGTCTGCGACGAAAAGTCCAACCCGAACCTGCTGCTCTACTGCGATCAGACGAAGAGCGGCATCCCGTTCCGCACGCAGTTCAAGATCGCCGGATCGGTGCCTATCGTGTACGGCATCCAGGTCGGCGTCTCGTTGCAGAGCCTGCCCGGCTACCGGTTGGGCACCGGTGCGCTCAGCCAGGACACCGGCATCGTCGCCGGTCCGACCGGCCAGCCGTCGGCCGCCTTGCTGAACACACCGAACGGCGCCGGCACCGTGTGGCTCATCACGCCGACCACGCGCTACACGGCGTGCCCGGGCAACTCGGCGTCGCAGGGCTGCGTCGTCGGCAACCTGGTCGATCCGGGCATGACGGTCGCATCGCTCTCGGTGCCGCTCATCGCACCGAACACCGAGTTCGGCGATCGCATCAATCAGCTCGATCTCAACGTGACGAAGACCTTCAAAGTGCGAACGATCAGCATCCAGCCGAAGTTCGATCTCTTCAACGCGTTGAACGCCTCGCCGGTGTATGCGGTGCGCAGTCAGAACTACGCCACGGCCGCCTACCTGCAGCCGCAGTCCATTCTGGTCGGCCGCGTGTTCCAACTCGGCGCGATTGTGAAGTTCTAGGGTTCGCTCGCCTGGTGCACGCGCGAGCCTCAACGGGCTGGCGGGGCAGGCAGGGCGGGTTGGGCTGGCAAGGGCTCCTGCCGGGCGCCTGAACACCTCGCCGGCACTATTGGCCAGGTAGGTCAGGTCGGTCGGGTAGGACTGGCAAAGGAAAACGGGGACGATTCTTCGGAGTCGTCCCCGTTTCGTTGGTACGAGACACGCGGCAATCGCTCAAGACAACCTGCGCACTTCAGACTACGCCGCCAATGCCTTTGTAGCGTTTCAGGCCGTCCCAGCCGACCCGACCAACCCGACCGTCCCGACCTTCCCGGCCTGCCCTTGTGTTGTATCGTGCACCCATGGCTGTTACCGCTGATCTATCGCGCTGGGGCGTGGACGAGCGCTGTTTGTCCGAACGGTTTGTGCGCGCATCGGGACCCGGCGGACAGAACGTCAACAAGGTAGCCACGGCGGTGGAGTTGCGTCTGGATGTCGACAGCGCACCGCTGTCCGACGAGATGAAGGCTCGGCTGATTGCGCTGGCCGGAAGCAAGATGGTCGCCGGCAACGTGCTGCTCATCGACAGTCGCGTGCACCGTACGCAAGGTCAGAACCGCGAGGCCGCGCGCGTGCGACTGGCGAAGTTGTTGACCAGGGCGGAGCAACGACCGAAGAGACGTCGCGCGACGCGGCCAAGCAAGGCATCGAAGGAACAACGGATTGAGACGAAGAAGCAGCGGAGCACCGTCAAGGCACGCCGTACTCGTGCGAAGGACGACGAATAGGCGACGATAGGCTTTGGACTCTAGGCTCTCGGCTCTGGGCCAACCAGACCCGCCGAACTGCAAGACCCGCCCGCCCCGCCTGCCGTGCCAGCCCGCGTGCATGCCTTCCCCGACCGTCCTGACCGTCCGTGCCTTGCCTGCCCGGCCAGCCCTGCCTACCCTGCCTGCCCTGCCTGCCCTACTGGGGTTCCGCGGGACGCGACAAGGGGTCGCGAAGAATGCGCTGCAAGCGTTCGATGTTCGCGCGGTGCGGTTCGAGGTACCGGCGGTTCTCCTTGGCAACACTGTCGTCTGCCGCTGCGGGCTTCGCAGTCGGGCCAATCACCGCATCGATCTTCGCCTTCACTTGCAGATAGCGCGCGTCGATTCCCTGCAGCCGCGCCAGTTCCTCGTCCTTGTGCTGGAGAGCGCGGGCCGCGGTCAGCAGCGACTGCGTGCCCGGCGTGACAGCGACCTTACCCGCATCGACTCTCTTCGCAAACTCGAGGGCCTCTTTGTCGGCCGTGGACAGCGTGTTCAACATCGCGGATGCGCCACCCATGATGGCGGCGTACATCGCGTAGTCGGCCGCACTGAGCGGAGTGGCTTCGAGGTTGGACGTGGCGTCCAGGCGCCTGACCGCGCCTGGAGGCGGAGGCGCCGCCTCTGTCGGCACGCTCGATTGATCGGGCGGGACATTGGAATCAGCGGGTGTGTTCTCCGACGACGAACCACAGCCGGCCGCGAGGAACGACAGCAACACGAGCGACGCAAGGGTGTCCTTCACAGCGTCGAATTTTCGCACAAGCAGGTGGATGGCAGGGTCGAGCGCCGTCGAACAACTCGAGCCGCGTCCGACAAAAGAAAAGGCCGGCGTTTCCGCCGGCCTTCCCCACGCATCTGGGAGCGTCTATTGACGGCTCCCGGTGGTGTCTGCCATGCATGCACCTCCCGGCCGCGACCAATTTTGGGTGCCTCCAGAAAGCGGAGACTGAGGGTCGCTCATGGGCCTTTTGTTGCGCCGCGACGCACGCGCGCCATCGACGGTGCGTTCAGAGTAACACGGACAGGGGTGGGCCGGGCAGGCAGGGCTGGCTGGGCGGGCCACGAAGGTCGAGTGGGGTCGGGTCGGCCAAGGGGTCTGCTGTGACGCGGCCCAGAGCCCAAAGCCCGAAGCCAAGCCCCACCAACAAAGCAAATGGGGCGGTCCCTCTTGCGAGAGGAACCGCCCCTTTGCTTGTCTTACTTGTGTGCCCCGCCCGCCGACCTGCCCCGCCTGCCCTTTCAGGCTCGCGAGTGCATCAGGCGAGCGTAGCCATTAGAACCGAACGACCGCGCCGACCTGGATCGTGCGCGGGTTCAGAATCACGGACGGCTGGTTGTAGGCAGCCGTGCCGAAGTTCTGGCCGAGCACGTTCGTCACCGACGCCACGTTCAGCAGGTTGAAGAAGTCGAGCTTCGGCTGGATGTTGAAGCGGCCGACCTTGATGTTCTTCGTGAAGTTGATGTCGAGCTGGTTGATGCGGTCGCCGAACTCCGTCATCGGCGCCACAAGCGGCACGCTCTGCGACGACTGCGTCATCGCACCGTTGACCAGCTGGCCGGCCGTGCACTTGCCCTGGGCCACGCACGGGCTGCTCGCCGTGTAAGTCGTGGTGCGGGAGATCAGCCACACCGTCGACACGCCGGCTGGCGGGTTGTTCGTCGTGATGCCCGACGGACCCGAGACGCCCGTCAGGGCGTACTGGGCAGTCGTGCCGTAGACGTAGCCCGGCAGGCTCTGGAACGCCACGCCCACGCTGATGCCGTACTTCATCGGGACCGAGCCCGCAATCTTGAACTGGGTCCGGAGCGGCAGCCCATTCTGCGACTGGTCGCAGTACAGCAGCAGGTTCGGATTCCAGCCATCGTCGCAGGTGTTGGTGAGCATGCGTTCGCTCATGCCGCCGCCGAACAGCGTGATGTTCTTGGGCAGGCGCGCGCTGAAGTTGTACTCGAAGCCGTTGTACTTCATCGTGCGGTCCGGCGCGTTCTGGTCGACCAGGTTGGTCGCCAGCTGCGAGGCCTTCGCCGCGCTCGGGTTGTAGTAGGTGATCGCCGCTCCGTCGATGGGGCTGTAGAGCGTGTAGGGTGTGAAGTCGGTCAGCGCGACGCCCGTGTTGAAACGGCGGCGGAGGTTGAAGTACTCGCGGCGGTACCAGCCGGCGGTCACCGAAACGCCACGGTAGATCTCGTGCTGGATGCTGGCCGTCGACTCCACGTTGTACATGCGCTTGATGTCCGACGCGTAGGCGATGGGAGCAACTGTACCGAAGTTCGCCGGCAGCTGACGAGCGGTGGTGGCGTTACCCGCAACGTTGATTTCGCAACCGGTCGACAGGTAGACGCAGTTCAGCTCGCCCTGCGGCGTGCCGTCACCATTCAGGTCGGTCCAGGCGACCGACTGGGTGGTGAGCAGCAGCGGGTTCTGCGACTGCGAGAAGCCGACGGTGCCGGCCTGCATGTACTTGCCGAAGCTCGCCTTGACGGCGGTCTTCTGGTTGCCGAACAGGTCGTACACGATGCCAGCACGTGGCGCGATGCTCTTCCACGTCGGCATATCGATCGGGCCAAACGTACGGGCCTGAACGAAACGACCCGCGCCGGACTGCTCTTCCGGAATGCCGTGCGCGAAGA
>JBEBGB010000430.1:0-4589 GCA_040081675.1 Vicinamibacterales bacterium | reverse complement strand
GACCTCGAAAGGGGCGGCGGGCGTGGTCGGCGCCGGCTTCGTGACGCTGGCCGCGACGCTTGGCACGGTGGGGCACATTCCGATCGAGGGGCTCGCGCTGGTCCTCGGGATCGATCGCTTCATGTCTGAAGCGCGGGCGATCACCAACTTGATCGGCAACGGCGTGGCGACGGTCGTCGTATCGAGGTGGGAGGGGGAACTGGACGAAGAAGCGCTGCGTCGCCAGCTTGACCCTCGGTCCGCGCCGGCCTGACGCGGCCACCTCATGCGTGAGGCCTTGCGTGTCTGGCGCCCCGAACCGTACACGCGTATCATGCACGTTTTGGCCTGATCGTTAATGGAGGATTCTGTTCATGCACAAGAAGCTATGGCTCGTCGCGGCTCTAGCGATTGCACTGGCCGGCTGCAGCCGTGCCAAGACCGCCACGAGTGCTCTGGGAGATGCACAGGAGGCCATGGGCAATCCAACCTCCATCCAGTACGCCGGCACCGGCGTGGACGGATTCTTCGGGCAGGCGCTCACCGCCGGGCAGGAGTGGCCGCGGCGTGAGCTCTCCGCTTATACGCGCGCCATCAATTACGACCAGCGGTCATCACGCGAGGAGCTGACTTTCGCTCAGCCTGTCTTCGGGGGGCAGCAGCAGAACACGCAGGTCAACGGCGACAAGGCATGGAACGTCGGGCCCAACGGTCCGGCACCGCAGTTGGCGGCAGCCGAAGAACGGCAGCTCAGCATTTTGCTGACGCCGCACGGGTTCGTAAAAGGGGCGATGGCGGGCGGCAACGCCACGCTGACCGAGATGGAGGGCTCCAACGTCGTCTCGTTCACCGCGCTCGGCAAGTACAAAGTGGACGGGACCCTTGACGCCACGAACAAGGTGACGAAGGTCGAAACGGTCATCTCCACGCCGGTGCTCGGCGATACACCGCTCGTGGCGACCTATGCCGATTACAAGGACTTCAACGGCGTCCAGTTTCCGGCGACGATCGCGATCGAGCAGGGAGGGTTCCCGATCCGCGAGCTGGCGATCACCAGCGTTACGCCCAACGCGCCGATCGACCTGCCCGTCCCGGAGAACGTGCAGTCGGCCACCGTCCCACCGGTGCAGGTGACGACCGCCATGCTGGCGCCAGGGGTCTGGCACCTCGCCGGCGGTTCCCATCACAGCGTCGTGGTGGATCTTACCGACGGCATCGCGGTGATCGAAGCACCACTCACCGAGGAGCGCTCGCTGGCGGTGATCGCGGAGGCCAAGAAGCTCGTGCCGAACAAGCCGATCCGGTATCTGGTGATGACGCACCATCATTTCGACCACACGGGTGGCCTGCGCACCTATGTCGCCGAAGGCGCCACCATCGTGACCCACCAGGCCAACGTGCCGTACTTCGAGAAGACGGTCGTCGCGCCCGCCACGCTCATGCCGGACGCGCAGGCGAAGAGCCCGAAGCCGCCGACGTTCCAGGGCGTGTCGGAGAAGGCGGTCCTCGGCGATGCGAAGCAGTCGATCGAGCTCTACCCAACATCGGGCGACACTCACACCAACGAGTACACGCTGGTATATCTCCCGAGACCGCGGATCCTCGTGGAAGCCGACGCGTTCAGCCCTGGACCGGCGGACACGCCGCCGCCGCCGATGCCCCCACCGAACGCCGTCACGCTGTACGACCAGGTGCGGACGCTGAAGCTGAACGTGGCCACCATCGCGCCGATTCACGGACGCGGGGCTGTGCCGATGGCGGAGCTGCGGAGGTTCATCGGCCGGTAGGGAAGGACGTTTACGTCAGCCCCTGGCGAGGCGACGCACGGCGTTCAGATAGTTCAAGGACGCCACGGAGGCACGGAGAGAACAGAGCCCATTCGTTCTCGCTGTGGCCTTCGTGGCGTCTTGTCGTGTTTACGGGCGGTCGGGTTGCGGCGTTACGCGGAGATAGGGCTTCTTCGCCGTGAATCCCTTCGGAAACTTCTTCTTCGCGTCTTCGTCCGACACCGCCGGCACGATGATGACGTCCTCGCCGTACTTCCAGTCGGCCGGCGTGGCCACCGAGTAGTTCGCCGTCAGCTGGAGCGAGTCGATCACCCGCAGCAGCTCATCGAAGTTGCGGCCGGTGCTGGCCGGGTACGTCAGCGTCAGTTTGACCGTGTTGTCCGGACCGATCACGAAGACCGATCGGACGGTGGCCGTGGCGCTCGCATTCGGGTGAATCATGTCGTAGGCGAGCGCGATCGCGCGGTCCGGGTCGGCAATGAGCGGGAAGTTCAGCGCGTAGCCGGTGACGTCCTTGATGTCGCCCGCCCACCGCGCGTGGTCCTCAATCGGGTCGATGCTCAGTCCGATCACCTTCGTGTTGCGCCTGTCGAATTCGGCCTTCAGCCGCGCCACGGTCCCGAGCTCGGTCGTGCAGACGGGGGTGAAGTCCTTGGGGTGCGAGAAGAGCACGGCCCAGCCATTGCCCTTCCACTGGTGAAACTTGATGCGTCCCTCGGTGGTATCGGCGGAAAAATCCGGTGCCACGTCGCCAAGTCGAATTGCCATACGCGTCCCTCTCGGTTGGTGTGTCTGGTGGAATTGGACGCATTAGTACTCCAGGAGGTGACGGAGGACAAGCCCGGCGCCCCGTGAAGGGACGCCGCCCAGGTCGCTGCCATCCGCTAGTCGACGCGCGCAAGGCCGTCCAGCCGACAGGGCGGCCTACAGCGGCCTCTCGAGAATCTTCGCGACTGGCACGGCGCCCGCCACCACGGGGCAGGTGGCCCTGCCGTCCGCTCGCTACGAACCGCATCGTCCCGCCGAGGGTGTGCTCGAGGACCGTGCGGGGGTTCTGACGTTTCACCTCGTGCGTGGTCTCACCGCGCTGGATGTGGCGGAGGTGCGGCGCGCGTTTGGCTTTGACGTCCTGGTCTGTTCGCGCTACGGCGCGCGCCTGCGCCTCGTCGCGCTCATCGAGGAGGCCGACACCGCGGCAATGCCAAGCGCCGTGGCAAGGCGTGCGCGACGTTCGAGCGGAACATGCGGTGGTTCCGGCCGTGACGGATCTTCAGGTGGCAGCACCTCCCACTCCTGTTCCGCCATCATCGTGAAACCAGACTACCTCGGGCGGCGATGCTGATGTCAACGCGTGACGCCTGACGCTGCAAGGTGTGATGCTCGATTACCGAGGCTTCTTCAACAGTCGGTCGAGACCGGCGAATGGCTTGTAAGTGGACGCCGCCGGGTTGGCCGCGTCGGAAGGCTCGCTATAGGCGCTGGCGACGTCGTTGCGCGCGTGCTCATTCTCGTGACAGTAGAGACACAGCAGCTCCCAATTGCTTCCGTCCGGCGGGTTGTTGTCGTGATTGTGATCCTTGTGATGCACGGTGAGCTCGCGGAGCCGTATTCCCGCAAAGTCGCGCCCGCACCTCGCGCACACGGGCGAAAACAGCTCCAACGCGTGGGATCTGAAGCTGTGGCCTCGCCGCTCGCGATCTCCGCGCGCCTTGGCAATGACATCGTGCAGGTCGTCGTCGGGGGGGGGGCGGCCATCAGCGGTTCGCGGAACATGATCTCATACCGCGATGAGGGCGACGCGCCATCGGAGCCCTCATTCGCTACGCTCATGCCAGGGTCAGTTTGCCCAACCCGTGCTGTCAGCCGTACGACAGCGAACAGTGACCGAGGACGTTGCTGGCGTGGTTCTCTGGGCATTGTCCGGGGCCATGGGTATCGCCTGCGCGGTCGACCCTGGTTGTCTCGACAATTGACGGCGGTCTGGTGCTGTGACCGCCAGCCGTCTGGCATAACGTGCGCTGTCGGTGGGCGGTCGGCCGGATGTGTTGGGGGGAGCGAGGGTCGCAGAACAAGCCTTCCGTCAACCTCAAGACCCCTCTAGCGTCAGACGAAGTTGCGCTTGGCCTACGCGCTCAATCAGGTCCTCGAACAGCGCAAGCGCGCTCAGGCCGAAGCCGCCAAGATGCTGGGCGTGACCCAACCGAAGGTGTCCGCGCTTCGGCACTACACGCTCGCCGGCTTCTCGATCGAACGCCTGATGAACCTGTTGACGGCACCTCGACCAGCAAGTCGAAATCGTGATTCGACGAAAGCCGCTGTCATTCACCCTGCGGCGGTCTTCCTCCAACCTGAATGATTTGGTCGAGCCGCTCGCAGGCCTGCACGAACAACGCGGTGGGCAACGCGCCGAGAGGGTGTTTCCTGGCCTTGCGCAGGCGCCAATCGAACGACTTGGGCTGGTGGCACAGCACGTAGCTTGTGTGTGCGGACTTGCGTCCTGACGCCTTGCCCACCGCGACGGCAAAGGGATTGTCCGAATTGTAAGTTGCCGTCGTCATGGGCAAGCCGATGACCAGCGAGGTCTTGTCGTTGAAGATGCGCGGGGAGAGGACGAGAAACGGATGCACATCGCGCATTTCGCGCCCGACCTGCGGATTGCAATCGATCCAGATGATGTCCTGCCGGTCCGGCGCCCAACTCTTACGGGTGCGCGCCGCGGCTGGCCTAGCCTGACTTTCGCAGTTCGGGGGTAAAAGCGCCGCTAAGTCCTTTAGATTCAGTAAACGGATCCCCTAGGTCTTCACCACAAACGCGACGAGGCTC